>JBBSDI010000033.1:0-17489 GCA_038249585.1 Lysobacterales bacterium
GCTGCCATGGCAGCTCCCACAAGTGCTGCCATGGCAGATCCCACAGCAAGGCAGTGCTGCCATGGGGAGCCATGCAATCTGTGGGAGCTGGCATGCCGGCGACTCGAACTTGCACTCTTGCCGCGACCCCAGTCGCTGCCATGGCAGCTCCCACAAGTGCTGCCAAGGCAGCTTCCATAAGTGCTGCGATGGCAGCTCCCACAGCTAGGCAGTGCTGCCATGGGGAGCCATGCAATCTGTGGGAGCTGGTATGCCGGCGACTGCAACCTTGGATACTGCCGCGACCCCAGTCGCTGCCATGGCAGCTCCCACAAGTGCTGCCATAGCAGCTTCCAAAAGTGCTGCCATGGCAGCTCCCACAGCAAGGCAGTGCTGCCATGGGGAGCCATTCAATCTGTGGGAGCCGGCATGCCGGCGACTCGAACTTGCACTACTGCCGCGACCCCTGTCGCTGCCATGGCAGCTCCCACAAGCGCTGCGATGGCAGCTCCCACAAGTGCTGCCATGGCAGATCCCACAAGCGCTGCCATGGCAGCTCCCGCAAGTGCTGCCATTCGAACTGCAACAACTACAGTTCGCGATCGGCGCTATTGAGCGAGCGTCGCACCCGGCGGATGCCGAGGATGGCCAGAACCGCCACGATGGGAATCGAGATCCCCACCGCCAGATCGGTTTGCAGTGGCAGTCCGCCCGCGATGCCCGCCTTGGCCAGATAGCCGACCAGTCCCGCCGCGTAGTAGACGATGGCAGCCACCGACAGCCCCTCGACGGTCTGCTGCAGTCGCAGTTGCAGCAGCGCGCGGCGGTCCATCGACGCGAGCAGTGCCTGGTTCTGGCGCTCGCGGGTGATGTCGACCCGCGTCGACAGCAGGGCGCTGGCTTGCGATACGCGCTCGGACAGGTCCTGCAGGCGGGTCGAGACCGTGATGCAGGTCGCCACCGCGGGCGCCAGCCGGCGTGCCATGAACTCTTCGATGGTCTGGATGCCTTTGATCCGCCCCTCGCGCAGTTCTTCGATCCGGGTGATCACCAGCTCGTGATACGCGCGGCAGGCGCCGATGCGGAACTGGCTGGCCGACTTGCTGTGTTCGATCTGCGCGGCGAGTCGGGTCAGGTCGTGCAGCAGGGCCTCATCGTTGCTGTCGTCGACCGCGATGCGGTCGGTCAGGGTGGACAGTTCCTGCTCGATGCTGCGCATCTGCGAGGACTGCTGGCGCGCGATCGGCAGGGCCAGCAGGGCCATCATCCGATAGGCCTCGATCTCGAACAGGCGCTGCAACATGCGCCCGCTCTGGCGCCGGGTGAAGCTGCGATCGACCACCAGGAAACGCGAGAAGCCGTCGGCATGCACGCGGAAATCGGTGTAGACCAGCCCGGCGCCCTCGCCGATTTCCGCACCGACGACTATGTTGCCGGCGAAGTGCTCGGCAAGTGCGGCGGCATCGGGCGGCGCGCTTGCCTCGCTGATCAGCCTGGCGTGCGCGGCCACGATGGTGGCGCCGGGAAGTCCTGCGAGCCAGCCGGGCGGCAGCATGCTGGCGACCGGTTCGCTGAACGGCTGCACGCTCTGGCCCGGAGCGAACAGGGTGATCCCCGAAAACTCGCCATGCCGTTCCCATTTCAGGCGCAGCGCGCCGAGCTGCGCGCTGAAGTGGGTTGCGCGCGGTGCAGGCGGTGCTACGCCATGGTGCTCGCACAGTCGCGCCAGGTGTGCGTGCTCGCCGACCCGCTCTTCGGGCGCAACCATCACCGCGACATAGGTCGCGCGCGATGGGGTATCCAGAGGTTCGGGTGGGCGGGCATGTACCTCGGCAGCAAGCTCGAGGCGCAGCGGATGATCGGCTGGCAGCATGGGACTGGACGAGCACGGTCGCGGTTTGCGGAATGCCATGGTAGCCGACTGCGCCAGTGCCGGCTGTGGAGCGGATGTGGATGCCGCAGTTGCGCTTCAGGGCGAAGTCCGGTGCGCGCCGATCCGGGTCCAGAACGATCGACAGGCATCGATCACCTTTCGGGGCGCCTCGATTTGCGGGTAGTGCCCGATGCCTGGCAGTTCGACCACGTCGGGCACGCTGAGCAGTTCGCGATAGCGGGCCACCAGATGCGCGCCGGATACCGGATCGTCGAGGCCATCGATCAGACGTAGCGGCACCCGCGTGGCCTGCATCGCACCGACCCATTCCGCGCGGCGACGGCGGCGCTCGGCGATGTAGCCGAGCAGCTGCGGCGCAAGCCGCTGGCCGTCGTCGTGTGCGACCAAGGCCCAGTAGTCGTCAAGCAGTTCCGCGCTTGGCCGGGTATTGGCGCCGAACACCGCCGAAAAACTGCGTGCGAAGCGTTCTCGATTGAGCAGCGCTGCCAGCAGCGGACCGATCGGGCTTGCCAGCAGACGCTGGATCGGGCGTGGCCGGTGCGCTTCGGGGAACAGCCCGCCGTTGAGAAAACAGATCGAGTCGATGCGCAGGCCCGCCTCGCCGAGGAACTGCCGATGTTCATGGCGGGCGAGCAATTCCTGCGCGACGCTGTCGCCAAGGTCGTGCGCCAGCACGTGCACCCGCGCGATCTCGCGCTCTTGCAATAGCGACTCGACCAGATCGGCCTGGCCGAGCACGCTGTAGCGATGGTTGCGCGGTTTGCTGCTGAAGCCAAAGCCGAGCAAATCGGGCGCGAGCAGATGGAAATGGTCGCCCAGATCGCTCCAGATCGGCTGCCAGTCGAAGCTCGCGGTGGGGAAACCATGCAGCAGCAGCAATACCGGCCGGGTCACGTCGCCGGCTTCGCGCAGGAAGATGCGGTGCTCGCCGAAGCAATGGAACACGCCGAGCGCGCGCCACTGGCGCAGGTTCGCCGACAGCGGCAGTTCAATCATGGCAGGACGCGCAGCACCACCCGATCGTAGCGGCCGCGCGCGTCCAGCGCGACGATCGACTGCTCTCCGGGTGCATCGAAGCGCCAACGCAGCGGCGCGCCGGCGCTGCTGCTGCCGATCAGGCGTCCGTTGAGCAGCCAGTCGACCTTGGTGTCGGTGCCAAGCGCGCGCAGGGCGAGTACCGGTGCACTGGAGCTGCCGGGCGCGCGCCGGATGACGGCATCGGCGAGCGCACCTTCGATCTGCAGGCGACCGCGGGTCGGCTGCATGGCAGGTCGGCACTGCGGTGCGAAATCCGGCAGACTGGCGGCTTGTTGCTGGGCCGGTCCCAGCCACGGCTGTAGCAGCGCGGGCCAGCGCGCGATCTCGCGCTGGGTTGCAGGGCCGCGCGCACAGCCGGGATTCACCCGCAGTCCGCTGCGTGCATCGACCAGGATCCGCGCCAGCAGGGGCTCGGTATCGCGGCGGTCGGGCAGGGTCGGCGGGATCATGCGGTCGAGTACCCAGGCTTCGCGCTGCACGCTGCAGCTGGCCTCGGGTGCATCGGCAGCAGCTGTTCCGAGCGGCCAGCAGATCGCTTGTTTGGCGACCGTCGATGGCGGCAGCTGCAGGCGTGCATCGCGTGCTTCGCGCGGCAGGCTGTCGGCCAGTGCGAACAGCAGCGGCAGCGCAGTGATCGCGCCGTATTGCCCCGGCAGCGGCGTTCCGTCGGGGCGTCCGATCCACACGCCAATGGTCCAGCGCGGGGTCACACCGATCGCCCATGCATCGCGGAAGCCATAGCTGGTGCCGGTTTTCCAGGCGACGCGCGGGCGGCCGCTGGTATCGACTCCGTTGGTCGACTCGCCCGGTCGACCGCTGGATTCGAGCATGTCGCGCACGATGAACGCGGCGCCCTCGCTGAGCAGTCGGCGCTCGTCGAGCGGCGTATCCTGCCGATAGCGCACACGACCGGCGAGGCCACCGCGACCGAGCGCCGCGTAAGCGCCGACCAGCGATTCGAGGTCGCTGCCCACGCCGCCGAGGGCCAGCGACAGGTTGGGCTCTGCTGCGCTGGGCATTGCGAGGCGCAGGCCCGCATGCGCCATCCGCGCACTGAAGCGCTTGGGTCCGATCCGATCGAGCAGGTCGACCGCCGGCACGTTGAGCGACTTCGACAAAGCGTCTGCTGCCGCCACCGGCCCATGGAACACATCGCCGAAGTTGGCCGGCCGATAGCCATCGAAGGATTGCGGCGCATCCACCAGCAGCGACTGCGAATGAATCATGCCGTCGTCGAGCGCCAGTCCGTACACGAACGGTTTGAGCGTGGAGCCGGGTGAGCGCGTGGCGCGCACCATGTCGACATGCCCGAGGCTGCGCGGATCGGCAAAGCGCGCCGAGCCCACGTAGGCGTGCGCCTGCAGCGTTGCGGTATCGACCACCAGCACTGCCGCCGAGGTGCGCTCGGGCAGCGCGGCCATGTGCGCGGTGGTGCGCTGCTCCACCGTGGCCTGCAGCCGCGCATCCAGCGTGGTGCGGATGGTGGCCGCACGCGGGTCGGCCGCATGCAGGCGTGCCGCGAGCAGGGCGGCGGCCATCGGCGGGCGCAGGTTGCGCGCGATCACCGGCTCCAGCTGCGCCTCGGCCAGCGCCTGAAGCGATCCGAGTCCGCGTTCTGCCAGGCGCGCGAGCACCTTGTCGCGCGCGGCCTTGGCCGCGGCGGGATGACGGTCCGGGCGCAGGCGACTGGGGGCTTGCGGCAGCACTGCCAGCAGCGCGGCTTCCGCGTGCGAGAGCTGGCGTGCAGACTTTCCCAGCCACGCCCAGCTTGCCGCTTCCACGCCCTGGATGTTACCGCCGAACGGTGCGAGGTTCAGATGCAGGCTGAGGATCTCGCGCTTGCTCAGGCGCCACTCCAGTTGGCCGGCGCGGAAGATCTGCTTGAGCTTGCCCAGCGGCGTGCGCGGGATCGGTTCGATCAGTCGCGCGACCTGCATGGTCAGGGTCGAACCACCCGAGACGACTTCGGCGTGTCGCACGGCCTGCACCGCGGCACGTAAGAGGGCCAGCGGGTTCACGCCGTGGTGGCGATAGAACCAGCGGTCTTCATAGCCGATCAGCGCATCCAGATACTCCGGGGCTACGTTCTCCGGCGCAATGCGATAGCGCCACACACCATCGGCTGCGGCGAATGCACGCAGCGGCCGGCCGTCGGCGGCCAGTACCACGGCGGCACCGCCTGCCGCCGGATCCGGAATCGGCGGCGGCAGCAAACGATCGGCGGCGAGAATAGCCAGCAGCAACGCCGCGGCGGCGAGTGCCGCGCGGCGCGTGTTGCGATGGGGCCATCGTGCAGCCACGTAACTAGGGGCCAGTGACCACGATCCGCGCGGGGCTGGCGTCACCAACCGCGCGCAGATCGGGGCGATACATGTCCTCGATCGTCGGCGGCGGCACCACGAAATCTCCCGGTGACACCGCACGCAAAAGATAGAACAGATTGGCCGTGCTGCCGTAGAGCTCGATCGCCGCCACATAGCGATCGTCGCGATATTCCTCGAAGCGGATCGTTGCCGCACCGCTGCGCTCGGACAGCGCCACGCCGTCGATCGTCACGTTGGCCCACTGGCTGGCATCGGTGAGATTGAGATTCTCGACCTCCAGTCCACCGGGCGAGAGATCGACCACCAGCGCATCGCGCATGCTGTTGGCCGACTCGATCTTCAGCTGCACGACCAGCACATCGCCCTCGCGCAGCGTGCCGCCATCCCAGGCCTGGCCCTTGGTGGTGAAATACTTGCGCGTGATGCGGAAATCGTCGCGGTTGCTGACCGTGAAGCGGCGCGGTACGCCGGCGACCTCGGTGGTGGCGTACAGCGGCGCACCGCCGGTCGGCACGATGCGCACGCCCGCTGCCAGCTGCGCGGGATCGAAGCCGCGACTGACCATCGAACGACCGGTCGATTCCTCGACGCTGCCGCCGACCGCGACGCGGGCCGAGAAGCTGCGTGGTGCGGCGTTGGCGAGGCTCTTGCCGAGGCGCAGGATCGCAATGTTTTCCTGCGTGCTCAGCCACAGCCGCTCGCTCGCGCCCGTCGCACGTGCCAGCTCAAAGGCCCGCGCATCGTAGGCCGGGGTCGACAGTCCCGCCGCGTGGGCGACTGCCAGCATCAGGCCCAGATCGCGCAGCTCCGAACCGTAGTCGCCAAGGTACTCCGGCCGCTTCCAGGTCTTGCCGAAGGCCTCGGCGAGCGCTTTCTGCGCACGCTCGCTGTCGCCCATCAGCTTCAAGGCGGCGCCCAGATGCACCAGCGGCAGCGGCGCGATGAATTTCCCGCGCTCATTGTCGAACATCGCGCGCAGGGTGCCGACCGGCGCGCGGCCGACGCGTGCGAGCACGTAGCCGGCGTGCGCCATTTCGGCCAGGCGCAGGTGCTCGTAGTTTTCGTACTGGTACTGGGTGTTGCCGCCGGACAGCATGTCGTCGCTGAGTCGCTTCAACGCCTTGTCGAGCACGTTCTCCGGCACCGCATAGCCGGCGTCCTTGGCCGCGAGCAGCATCTCGGCCACATACGGCGTCATCGCGGTGGCCGGGTTGCTGTCGCCCGGCCACATGACGAAATGGCCGCTCTCGGTCTGCATCGATGCGATGCGCGCGAACGCGGCATCCAGCAGGCTCGCGCGGCGTGCCGCGTCGAGCGGAAGCTTGGCGCCGTTGCGATCGGCAATGGTCAGCGGCTCGATGCCCAGACGATCCACAGTCTGATCATCGAGCAGTACCAGCGGATAGGCCTTGCTGGTGGTCTGCTCGATGCAGCCGTAGGGATAGCCGATCAGATCGCGCGCACTGGCCGCGAACGGCAGTGGCGGCAAGGTGCTCAGGCTGATCCGCGCATTCACCGACTCCGGCAGCAGGCCGTCGAGCAGTTCAGCGCGCGGCGACACCGCGCGTGGGGCATCCAGCACCTCGTTGTGTACGCGGGTCTCGGCCGGCCATGCCGGTCGCACGGCGACGCGGAAGCGCCGGGTGATCTCCAGGCCCGAACCGCTGATGCTGGCGCTGATCTCGCCCACGCCAAAGCTGCCGCTGGCGCGCAGCGGCACGCTCAACGTGCGTTTGGCGCCGTCATCGAGCGACACGCGGTCTGCGTTGCGCTCGAGGCTCACCGGACCGCTGGTGGCGTAGCGCACGCTGAACTCACCGGCCGCACCCGACAGATTGGTCAAGTCCAGCGTGAGCACCGAGCGATCGCCCTGCGCCATCACGCGCGGCGTGCTGGCTTCGGCGACCAGCGGTGCGCGCACGATGCTGTCGCGCTCGGCAGCACCGTAGGATTCTTCGCCGAATACCAGCGCGCGCACGCGCAGGGTGCCGTTGAAGTCCGGCACCGGCAGGCTGACGCTGGCCGCACCATTGGCATCGAGCGCGACCGGTGCATTGAACAGGTCCACCGTCTGCACCTCACTGTTCGGACGCCGCGCCTGCGGCAGTGCGGGCAGCGCCATGTCGCCGCCGAAGCGCAGGCGCGCACTGCCGCCATCGAGGCTTTCGATCACGCGGCCGTAGATGTCGTAGGCCTCGACACCGAGCTTGCGCTGGGCGAAGAACCAGCCGCCGGCATCGGGCAGCGGGAAGCGGGTGATGTTGAGCACGCCGAGGTCGACGGCGGTGATGCGCACCCGCGCGGTCTTGCCGGCCAGTCCTGGCGCCTTGATGCCGATCTGCATCGGATTGCCAGGGCGCATGGTGTCGGGCGTGCTGATTTGAACGGCGGTGGTGCGCGCGCTGCGATCGAGCCGGATGTGCGCGATGCCGACTGCGCGATTGGGCGTGATGCGTTCGCTCGATGAGCCGGGCCGGAACACCAGTGCGGTCAGGTACAGATCGTGTGTGCGCCACGCCGGATCGAGCGGGATCTCGATCTGGGTGCCGGCGCGCACGTTGAGCGTGCGCTGCCACAGCAGGCCACTGCCTTCGAGGATGACCAGCGCCGGGCCCTCGTGCGGCGGCGTGAGGGTGGCGCGTACGGTGTCGCCGTCGGCATACGCGGTCTTGTCGAGTGCGATCTTGACCTTGTCCGGACGCGCTTCGCTGCCGCGGTTGTCGTCCCAGCCCCAGCCGGCCTCGAAGGGCAGGCGCGTGGTGAGGGTGGTCGCCGGATCGGTGATCTCCAGCCGGTACATGCCCCAGTCGACCGCGAACGACAGCTGCGCGCGCTCGCCGGCGGCGATATCGATGCTGCGTTCCTCGACGGTCTCGACGCGACTGACGAAATCCGTGCGCCAACCGCTCTCCGCGACCCAGGTCCAGTTGTAGTCGCGGCGTTCGCGCAGCAGCTTGACCGCCAGCGTCTTGCCAGCCAACAGGGCGCCATCGACATTGCTGCGCACGACTTCGAACGCGGCGTTGCCGGACGGTGCCGCACCCTCGGCGAGGTCGAACAGTGGGCGCACGCCAATCAGTTCCGCTGCCGGCCAGATGGTGCGATCGAGGTTGCGCGACACCGCGCGGCCACCGGATTCGAACACGCTGCCTTGCACCACGACCTTGACCGGGCCGGATATGGTCGCCCCGTCGAGCAGTGCGATCTGCTGCTGCAGCTTGCCCTGCGCATCGAGCGGCGCGTCGATGCCGTCCTGCGGATCTTTCGGCAGTTCCGCGAGCGCATCGCCAAAGTGGAAGTCGGCCAGCGCCTTGACCGGGTGCGGGTCGTTCGCCACCGCGTACTTGGCGGTGAAGCGATTGCCGGCGGCCGGAGCGCCGTACAGGTACGCCGCATCCACCGCCAGATCGAGTGCCTCACCCGGCGCGAGACTGATCTGCGTGCTGCTCAGATCCAGCTTGAGGCGTTCGGGAAGGAACTCCTCGACGCGGAAGCGGAACGCGTGATTCGGATTGCTGGTCGCAGGATCGGTGGAGAAGTCGACCGACCAGCGGCCGGTCGGTGCATCCAGCGCGATCTCGCGCGCGAATTCGTAAGCGCCAAGTTCCGCGGCTTCGACACGCTGTTGCAACACCACGCGTCCATCGGGCTGGCGCAGGGTGGCGTACAGCGGCTGGGCCGGGATCTGGCGGCCGTCGGCATCGCGCAGCAGGGCTGCCACGCGCAGGGTTTCCCCGGGCCGGTACAGATCGCGACCCGACCACGGAAACACCTCGAATTCGCGCTGGGGACGCCCACCGATGGCGAACTCGGTCAGGTCCAGCGCGGGCTGGTTGAACGCAAGAAAGGTGACATCGCGACCCCAGGTCGCGACCAGCAACTGGGTGGTATCGAGCTTGTAATCGAAGCGCGCAAGGCCGGTGCCGTCGGTCTCGGCGCTGCCGATGATCTCGCCCTCGCCGTTGCGGATGCTCAGCGCCACCTGCGCTTTGGGCTCGCCGGATTCGAGCGATGCGGCATGCACCAGCAATCCATCCGGATAGGCGCGCACATGCAGGCCGATGTCGGACACGAAGAACATCGCCGTGTCGTAGCCATCGCTGAAGCTGCCCGGCCGCTTCATCACCGCGAAGTACAGGCCGGGCGCCTTGAGCTCGTCGATGTCGCGCACCGGCAGGTAGGTCAGGGTGCGCTGGTTGGCATCGCTGGCGATCGCGAAGCGGTTGGCGTAGACCGAGTCGGCCATCTGCGCGAGCTGCTCGAGTGTCCAGCTGTAGCGGCGCGCATTGCGCTGGAATTCGGCCAGGAACTTCGGCAGCGACTTGTCGCGCACGCGCAGGAATTCGACGTCGACTTCTGGCACGTTGACCGACACCACCGGCAGTCCGCGGCGTTCATGCGCGGGCAGCACCACGCCTTGGCTGGCAAAGCCGAGCAGGGGCTCGAGCGGTCCGGTGTAGACCTCGCGCGTGGCGTCGGCGCCGATGGTGGCGCCTGCGGCCGCCGCCAGTGCGGCGCGCACGGTGACGACATAGGTCTGGTTCGCGTCGAGATACGGAAAGCGCAGGCGCAGCTTGTCGTCGTCGAGCGCCCAGCTGCCGTTGGGTGCGGCACCGTCCTTGAGCGTGATCGCCAGCAGCTCGTCGAACTTCTGCGCCCCGGCCAGCGGCTGCGAGAAGCTCAGCAGTGCCGCGGGTCGACCGTCGTGCGACTCCACGGTGGTGGTCAGCAACGCGAAGCCTCCGAGCGCGGTGGCGGCCGGGTCTGCGGCAACCGGCACCGGCTCCGGTGTCGATTTGCTGCAGGCGCCGAGCAGCAGCATGAGCAGCAGTGTCGCAATCGCAATCGGGCGCAGCATGGCGGACTCCAGCAGGGGCTGCGGCAAGTATAGGTCGCGCTTGCTGCTGGAATCGGGGCCGGGCATGGCGATTCACCGACCGCGAGTTGCCGCGTTGACAAGCGAGCGACCGCGAGGTCGTTAGTCTGGTCGCATGCGCAACCTCATCCTCGTGCTCGGCGACCAGCTCGACCTGCATTCCAGCGTGTTCGCGGACTTTGACCCCGACCGCGATGCGGTATGGATGGCCGAAGTCGCCGAAGAGAGCGAGCACGTGTGGTCGCACCAGGCCCGCATCGCGCTGTTCCTGTCGGCGATGCGCCACTTTCGCGACGCCTTGCGTGCGCGCGACTGGGCTGTTCACTACCGGTTACTCGATGCGCACCAGGAAACCACGCTGGGGACAGCGCTCGCCGCGGACCTCACCCGCTTTGCACCGCAGCGCGCGGTGCTGGTACAGCCGGGCGATTGGCGGGTGGAGCAGTCGCTGCGGACGGTGGTGGATGGTGCCGGCGTCGAATGGGCACAGCGCGTGGACACGCACTTCTACGTGGAGCCGCACGAGTTCGAGGCGTGGGCGAAGGGCCGCAAGGAACTGCGCATGGAGTACTTCTATCGCGGTCTGCGCAAGTCGCACGGCGTGCTGATGGAGGGCGAGCAGCCGCTTGGCGGGCAGTGGAACTTCGACGCGGACAATCGCGGAGCTTTCGATCGGCGCGGTCCGGGTTTGCTGCCCGCGCCGAGGCGGTTCATGCCCGACGCGACCACCCGTGAGGTGCTGGACCTGGTCGCGCAGCGATTCGGCAGCCACCCCGGCGCGTTGGCACAGTTCGACTGGCCGGTCACGGCGGAACAAGCGCAGGCAGCACTCGCGGACTTCATTCAACATCGCCTGCCGCTGTTCGGCGCCTACCAGGATGCGATGTGGACCGGTGAGCCGTATCTGTATCACGCGCGGATCTCGGCCGCGCTCAACCTGAAGCTGCTCGATCCACGCCGTGCGGTGGATGCAGCGGTGGCTGCCTATCGGGCCGGCAGCGCGCCGCTGGCCGCAGTCGAGGGCTTCGTGCGCCAGATCCTCGGCTGGCGCGAGTTCGTGCGTGGGCTGTACTGGCTGCGCATGCCGGAGTTCGCCGATGCCAATGCGCTGGCGGCAGATCAGCCCCTGCCGCAGTTCTACTGGAACGGCGAGACCGATATGCGCTGCCTGCGCGAGTCGATCGGCCAGACCCTCGCGCTGGGCTATGCCCACCATATCCAGCGCCTGATGGTGACCGGCCTGTTCGCGCTGCTGCTGGGCGTGCGCCCGCGCGAGGTGCACGCGTGGTACCTCGCGGTCTATGTCGATGCGGTGGAATGGGCAGAGCTGCCCAATGTGCTGGGCATGAGTCAATACGCCGACGGCGGTTACATGGTCAGCAAGCCGTACTGCGCATCGGGCAAGTACATCCAGCGGATGAGCAACTACTGCACTGGATGCCGCTTTCGACCGGAGTTGTCGACCGGTGCGGACGCGTGTCCGTTCACCACCCTGTACTGGGACTTTCTCGCCCGCCACCAGCAGCGATTCGCACGCCATCCGCGCACCGCGCTGCAGTGGAAAAACCTCGAGCGGATGGATCCTGAGCAGCTCGCGTCGATCCGTATCCAGGCACAGGTGCTGCGCGAACAGTTCGCTACGCCGTGAACGATCCGGCCCGGATTGCAGTGATTGACTGGACATCCGGCCAAGCGCGGAAGAAGCGCCTGGGTCGGAGTTCACATGCGCCCGACGCGCAGGTGCGCGATGCTACCTGGCTTGCATGGGAGTTCTTGCGATGGAAAAGACCTGTCTGATTACCGGCGCCAGCGGCGGCGTCGGCCGCGCGCTGGCGATCCAGTTGGCCGCCGATGGCTGGCGCCTTGCCGTGGTGTCACGTGATGCCGCGCGCCTGGACGGCGTGCCGGGCACCGCGATCATTGCCGATGTGTCGACCGCCGACGGCGCAGCTGCCGCCGTGTCCGCAGCCACCGCAGCGCTCGGGGCCGCACCTGCAGGATTGGCGCACTGCGCGGGCAACACCTTGATCGCGCCGCTGTCGCGCACCCGCGAGGCGCAGTACCGTGAGGTGATGGCGGCCAATCTCGATTCGGCGTTTTTTACCCTGCAGGCATGGCTGGGCGCAGTGGCTGCGAGCAAGCAGGAGGGTGCGGCCGTGCTGTTCTCCTCGGTGGTCGCCGCGATCGGGGTGGCCAACCATGCCGCAATCGCTGCGGCCAAAGGCGGCATCGAAGCACTGGTGCGATCGCTGGCGGCAGACTATTCCAGCGCCGGCATCCGCATCAATGCCCTCGCGCCCGGGCTGATGCGCTCGCCGATGACCGAGAAGATGGTGTCGAACGAGGCCGCCGCCAAGCAGATCGCCGCGCAGTATCCGCTCGGCCGGCATGGCGATGCGGCAGGTGATGGCGCGCAGGCGGCCGCGTTCCTGTTGTCGGATCGTGCCAGCTGGATCACCGGGCAGGTGCTCGGCGTCGATGGCGGATTCAGTGCGGTGCGGCCTTTGGTCAGGGCTGGCTGAAGCACACCGGTGAGCGCCGTCATCGTCTGGTTTCGCCGCGACCTGCGGCTGGACGACAATCCCGCGCTGCAGGCCGCGCTGCGCAGCGGACTGCCGGTGGTCTGCGTTTACGTGCACGCGCCGGACGAACAAGCGCCATGGGCGCCGGGGGCTGCGAGCCGCTGGTGGCTGCACCATTCGCTGGCGGCACTGGATGCCGATCTTCGCGCGCGCGGCAGCGGATTGCTGATCCGGCATGGACCGAGTCTGCAGGTGTTGCAGAGCCTGATCGCCCAAACCGGGGCCAGCGAGGTCGTGTGGAACCGGCTCTACGAACCGACGCTGGTGGCGCGCGACAAGCAGGTCAAGCAGCAGCTGCGTGCACACGGCATCGTGGCGGAAAGCTTCAACGCGCACCTGTTGTTCGAACCGTGGGAGATCGCCACCGGTGCCGGCGATCCGTACCGCGTGTTCACGCCGTTCTGGCGCAATGCGCGCGCGCGGCTGGATGTGGGTACTCCTCCTGCCGCGCCGAGTACTATCGAATCCCTCGCGCTCGCCGACAGCGTGCCGCTGACTACGCTTGCGCTGTTGCCGCGGATCGGTTGGGACGCAGGCTTCAGTGCGCACTGGATCCCCGGCGAGGCAGGTGCTGCGGAATTGCTGCAGGTGTTCATCGACGGCGCGCTGGATGCGTATGCCAGCGGTCGTGATCTGCCGGACCGCGCGGGCACCTCGCGGCTGTCGCCGCACCTGCATTTCGGGGAGATCTCGCCGCGCCGCATCGTGCATGCGCTCAGCGCGCGGGGGTTGCTCGCGCATGCCGAGCCGTATGTGCGCGAGCTCGGCTGGCGCGAGTTCGGTCACCACCTGCTGTATCACTTCCCGCACACCACGCTCGAGCCGCTCAATCCGCAGTTCGCGGAATTCCCGTGGGCAGATGATCGCCAAGGCGAGGGCGGCCTGCATGCCTGGCAGCAGGGGCGCACCGGCATCCCGATCGTCGATGCGGGCATGCGTGAGCTGTGGCACACCGGCTGGATGCACAACCGGGTGCGCATGATCGTGGCCTCGTTGCTGACCAAGAACCTGCGTCTGCACTGGCTGCACGGCGCACGCTGGTTCTGGGACACCCTGGTCGATGCCGACCTCGCGGCCAACACGCAAGGCTGGCAGTGGACCGCAGGCAGCGGCGCCGATGCTGCGCCGTACTTCCGGATCTTCAATCCGGTGACCCAGGGCGAACGCTTCGATCCCGAGGGACGCTACGTCAAACGCCATGTGCCCGAGCTGGCGCGGCTGCCGCCGAAGGCCATCCACCAGCCGTGGACCCTCAAGCCGGCCGAGCGCACGGCGCTGGGGCTCGATAACAGTGGTTACCCGGCACCGATCGTGGACCTTAAAACGAGCCGGGAAGCAGCGCTCGCGGCTTACCGGAAAATGCGCGGTCGCTGAGCCGATTCGCCCGCCCGGCGTCGATTTGCATTGACGTTGTGAAATTTCGCGTGCTACACCCGGATGACAGTCGAACATCGGGAGCGTCGCATGCCCATCCGACCGAGTCGCAAATCGCAGGAGCCGATGTCGAAGGTCGACACCGCCTGGCTGCGAATGGAAACGCCGACCAACCTGATGATGATCAGCGGCGTGATGATGCTCGATCGCCCACTGGACATCGCGCGCTTCAAGCGCATGCTGGCCGAGCGCTTCCTTGCCTATCGACGCTTCCGGCAGAAGGCGGTGACCACCACCGGCGGCGCCGTGTGGGAGACCGATCGCGATTTCGATCTGGATTGGCACGTGCGCATCACCGCGCTGCCCGGCGCTGCGGGCACGGCTGAGCTGCAGCATCTGGTCAGCCAGCTGGCGTCGACGCCGCTGGATCACTCAAAGCCCCTGTGGCAGTTCCATGTGGTCGAGAAGTACGGCCAAGGCAGTGCGCTGATCACGCGGATTCATCACTGCTATGCCGATGGTTTGGCGCTGGTACAGGTGGTGCTGTCGTTGACCGACTCCGACCGCAAGCGCGAGAAGGCCGCGCCACTGGCCAGCACCTGGCTGAACCAAGACCATGGCGGTGTGCTCGATCGCCTGCTGCAACCTGCGCGCGCGGGATTCGGCAAGGCCATGCATATCGGCGAGCGGATCATCGGCAAGGGGTTGGAACTGGTGTCCCAACCAGGCGCGGCAAGTCGGCTCGTCGACGAGGGCTCGGCCATCGCGCGCGAGTTCGCCGCCGCCCTGACCCTCGCCGACGATCCGCCGACCCGGTTCAAGGGACCGCTCGGTGTGACCAAGCGCGTCGCCTGGATGGAGCCGTTGGAGCTCGAAGAGGTCAAGTCGGTCGGACGTGGGCTCGGTTGCACCGTCAACGACGTGCTGATGGCCTCGGTGGCGGGCGCGTTGCGCAGCTATCTGCTCGACCTCGACGAGTCGGTCGATGGCCTGACCATCCGCGCGACGGTGCCGGTATCGCTGCGTCCGCTGGAGCATGCGAAGAAACTCGGCAACCACTTTGGCCTGGTATTTCTCGAGCTGCCGATCGGCGAGCCCAATCCGTTGCGGCGACTGGAGCGGGTCGCAGGCTGCATGCGCGAGATCAAACGCTCGCGACAGGCGGTGATGACTTTCGGTCTGTTGGCAGCCCTGGGGATGGGTCCGTCGTTGTTGCAGCGCCCGGCGCTGGAGCTGTTCAGCCGCAAGGCCACCGCGGTGGCTACCAACGTACCCGGACCGCCAGAGCCGCTGTACCTGGCCGGCTGCAAGATCACCGAGCAGATGTTCTGGGTGCCGCAGAGCGGCTCGATCGGGATGGGTATCAGCATCCTGTCGTACAACGGCAAGGTGTTCTTCGGCCTGATCGCCGACGCCAAGCTGGTGCCGGACCCCAATCAGATCATCCGTCGCTTCCGTCCGGAGTTCGACAAGCTGCTGCTGATCGCGTTGATGGAGGACTGGCAACAGCCGATCACCGCAGCCGATGCGGCAGCCACCTTGTTGCGCTTTGCCGGCGACGACGGCGCATCCGCGGCCGAAGGGCATATCGTGCACGCGGCTCCTGCACCGATTGCCAAGCCCCGACGCCTTCGCCGCAAGGTCGCAGGCGCGGTGCGCAAGTCGAATGCGGTGTCGAAGCCTGCGGCCGCAGCCGCAGTGGCAACCGCAAAACCGCGCGCTGTACGTCGCACCAAGGTGCCACAGGTGCCGCCGGTCGTCGCCGCGGGCGACAGCTTCGCCGGCGAGATCAAGCGTTTCCGACTCAGCCGCCGACCGGGCTGACGTAGTCCAGCGGCGCGCCGGGACCGACCGGCAACTCCAGCGCGTACCAGATGGAGAACAGCGTGGTCCAGCCGATCAGGAACACGATCGAGTACGGCAGCATGGTGGAGATCACGGTGCCCATGCCGGCCTTCGGCTCGTAACGCTGCATGAAGGCGATGATCAGCACGAAGTAGGTCATCATGGGCGAGATGATGTTGGTGCACGAATCGCCCACGCGGTAGGCCGCCTGGGTGGTTTCCGGCGAGATGCCCAGCAGCATGAACATCGGCACGAATACCGGCGCCATCAGCGCCCACTTGGCCGACGCCGAGCCCATCGCAAGATTGACGAAGGCGGTCAGCAGGATGAACTGCACCAGCAGCGGCAGTGGCCCTACGCCGGTCGCGGCGACCACCCGCGCGCCCTCCACGGCAAAGATCATTCCCAGATTGGTCCAGTTGAAGAACGCCACGAACTGCGCGGCGAAGAACACCAGCACGATGTAGCTGCCGAGCGTGGCCATCTGCTGGCTCATGCCCTTGATCACGTCGTTGTCGCTCTTGATGGTGCCAGCGCCCACGCCATAGGCCACGCCAAGCACCAGGCCGGCCAGAAAGATCACCGCCACGATGCCGACCAGCAGCGGCGACTGCAGCACGCTGTCGCTGCCGACCACGCCGATCTTGCGCAGGAAACCGCTGTCGGGAACGATGCCGATAAGCGTCACGGTGGTCAGGATCAGCAGGGCATAACCGGCCCAACGCAGGCCACGGCGCTCGGAGTCGCTCAGTGGCTCGAGTTTGTCGTCGGCATCTACGCTGGCGGTATCCGGCCAGCGCGGTGCGACGATCTTCTCGGTCACCCACCAGCCCATCAGGGTGACGAACGGGGTGGATGCCGCCATCAGGTAGTAGTTGGCGGCAGGGCTCACCACGTACGCGGGATCGATCAATCGCGCGGCTTCCTGGCTCAGGCCCGCCAGCAGCGGATCGATGGTGCCCAGCAACAGGTTGGCGCTGTAGCCGCCCGACACGCCGGCGAAGGCCGCAGCCATGCCGAGGATCGGATGCCGACCGGCGGCCTTGAACAGCACGCCGGCGAGTGGCACCAGCAGCACATAGCCGATCTCGCTGGCCATGTTGCTCATCACGCCTGCGAACACGGTCACCGGGGTCAGCAAGCTGCGTGGGGTGATGAACAGCAGTTTGCGCAACGCGGCCTGCATCAGGCCCGAGTGCTCGGCAATGCCGATGCCGATCAGCGCCACCAGCACGGTGCCCAGCGGTGCGAAGCCGACGAAGTTGGCCACCAGCCCGGTCATGATGCGATGCAGGCCGGCGAGAGTCAGTAGATTTACCGGCTCGACCAGGGTGCCGTTGGACGGATGGGTGACCGACAGGTTGGCCCAGTCGGCCAGTGCCGAGGCGACGACCACCAGAACCGCCATCGAGGCGAACAAGGTGGCCGGATGCGGCAGCGCGTTGCCGGCGCGCTCGATGATGGCAAGAAACTTTTCGACTGCGGTCTTGCGTGGCGCGTCGGTGCTGCTGGTCATCCGCTGTGGCGATCGAGTGGGCAAGCGCCGGATGGTAGCCGACCCGTCGCTGCGCGTGAAC
>JBBSDI010000034.1:0-17419 GCA_038249585.1 Lysobacterales bacterium
GTAACCCTCCGGAAGCTCGACGCCATCGCCAATGCGCGTGCGCAACTCATCGACGAACGACCCGAGATCGCGCTCGCGCACATTGGCGGTAACGACCACACGACGCTTGCCGTTCTCGCGGCTGACCTGATTGGGGCCAGGAGCAATGACCAGGCTGGCCAGTTCTCCCAACGGCACGTAGGTCGCGGCCGGTGTCATCGAAGCGCCGGGTCTTTGCGAGATCGCGCTGTCCTCTGCCACTGGTAGCGCGATCGGCAAGTCCGCCAGCCGGTCGAGGTCGGTGCGCAACGATTCGGGCAATCGAACCACGATGTCGAAACGCCTGTCGCCCTCGAACAGCTGCCCCGCGCTACGACCGCCCATTGCGATGGACACGGCCTCCTGCACCTCCTCTACGCTCAACCCATGGCGTGCGAGGGCATCACGATTCGGAGTCACGGTCAGTACCGGCAGACCGGTCACCTGTTCCAGTGTGACGTCCGCAGCGCCCGGCACCTGCTGGGCGATCGATGCGACGGTATCGCCGAGCGCCATCAACTGCTCGAGATCATCGCCAAACACCTTGATCGCGACATCGGCCCGCACGCCCGCAATCAGCTCGTTCATGCGCATCTGCACCGGCTGGGTGAATTCGTAGTTGTTGCCCGGGATCGCCCGAACCGCAATCTCCAATTCCCGGAGCAGCTCGGACTTGAATTTGCGTGGGTCCGGCCACTCGCTGCGGTCCTTGAGCATGATGAACGTGTCGGCCACCGACGGCGGCATCGGATCGGTGGCAACCTCAGCCGTGCCGATTTTTGCCACCACCCTCTCAACCTCGGGAAATTGCTTGATGCGGGCTTCAAGCAACGATTGCATACCGATCGCCTGATCCAGACCCGTGCCCGGAATGCGCAATGCATGAACCGCAATGTCGCCTTCGTCCAGGTTCGGAATGAACTCGCTGCCAAGCCGGGTGACCAGCAGCGCGCTTGCGCTCACCAGCAGCGCGGCCACCAGCAAGACGGCCATGCGCCAGCGCAATGCAGCTCGCAGCAAGGGCGCGTAAAGGCGCTTCGCGGTGGCGACAATCACGTTGTCGTGTTCTGCCACCTTGCCGGATACGAACATCGCTACCGCTGCCGGTACGAAGGTCAGCGATAGCAGCATGGCGGCGACCAGTGCGATGACCACCGTGAACGCCATCGGATGAAACATCTTGCCTTCGATCCCGCTGAGCGCAAAGATCGGCAAATAGACTGCGGTGATGATCATCACGCCGAACAGGCTGGGCTTGATGACCTCGGCACTGGCGCTCGCGGCCAGCTCGAACCGCTCCTCGCGTTCGAGCACACGACCCAGTCTCTGCTGCGCCTCGCCAAAGCGCCGCAGGCAATTCTCCACGATGATGACCGCGCCATCGACGATCAATCCAAAATCGAGTGCCCCCAGACTCATCAGGTTGCCAGACACCCGGTTCTGCACCATGCCGGTGATCGTCATCAGCATGGTGAGCGGAATGACCGCCGCGGTGATCAGGGCGGCTCGCAGATTGCCGAGCAGCAGGAACAGCACCGCGATCACCAGTAGCGCGCCTTCCCACAGGTTGGTGCGCACCGTGGCGATCGTACGGTCGACCAACTCGGTGCGGTCGTAGATCGCAGTAGCGTGCACCCCGTCAGGCAAGCTGCGATTGACAATCTCGAGCCGCTGCGCTGCGCGCCGGGCGACCGCGCGGCTGTTCTCGCCGACCAGCATGAACACCGTGCCGAGCACGATTTCGCGACCATTCTCGGTTGCAGCACCCGTGCGTAGTTCGCTGCCTTCGACGACTTCGGCGACTTCGCGCAGGCGAATCGGCAGGCCATCGCGCTGGGCGATAACCACATCGAGCAGTGCGTCAACGGATTCGATTTGCCCGGGCACGCGAATCAGGTACTGCTCGCCAGAGCGCTCGATGTAGCCTGCGCCCGCGTTGGCGTTGTTGCGCGCTACGGCGTCGAGCAGATCGCGCAGACGCAATCCGTAGGCGACCAGTCGAGCCGGGTCCGGGTTGATGTGGATCTGGCGCACATAGCCACCGATGGTGTTGACCTCGGTGACGCCATCCAGATTGCGCAGCTGCGGTCGCACGACCCAATCCTGCAGTGTGCGCAGGTCTGTGGGTGACCACGGTTCGCCGCTTGGACCGATCACGCCCTCGTCGGCGTGCACGGTATACATGAAAATCTCGCCGAGGCCAGTGGTCACGGGCCCCAGGCTGGGTTCGATGCCTGGCGGCAACTGGCCTTTCGCCGTTTGCAGGCGTTCGGCTATCTGTTGGCGCGCGAAATAGATGTCGGTGCCGTCGTCGAAAACGGCGGTTACCTGCGACAGTCCGTAGCGCGAGATCGAGCGTGTGTAGTCGAGGCGAGCAAGACCCGCAAGCGCGGTCTCGATGGGATAGGTCAGACGCTGCTCTGCCTCGAGTGGCGAGTAGCCGGGCGCTTCGGTATTGATCTGCACCTGCACATTGGTGATGTCGGGCACCGCGTCGATGGGCAGGCGTTGGTAGCTCCACCCGCCCAGTGCAGCCAGAGCCAACGCCAGCAGCATTACCAGCCAGCGATGCGCGATGGCCAGGCGAATGACTCGTTCGAGTATTCCGGTGCCCTCAGTGGTCATGGCCGGCACCGGACTTCTCGATATCCGCCTTGATCAGGAAACTCTGCTCGGTGACGTAGCGCGTGCCCGCCTTGAGTCCCTCGAGAACTTCGACCTGGTCGGCGTCCTGCTCGCCCAGTTCGAGCATGCGTACTTCATAGCTCTCGCCGATTTGCGCGAAGACCACGGTGAAATCGCGAAAGCGTTGCAGCGCGGATCGCTTCACCGCGAGCGGCACTTCGCGCGAGCCGATGGTGACCTCGGCTTGCACCGCCATGCCGGGACGCCATTCGCCGTTCGGATTCGGCAGCGAAGCGCGGGCCACGACCGTCTGGCTTGCAGCGCTGGCCAAGGGCAGTAACCGGTCCAGCGTCGAGTCTGCACTCTGGGCGCCGACGGTCGCCCGCACACGTATGGTTTGGCCCGGCGCCAGTTTCGCCGCGTCCAGTCCGAAAGCATTCAACTCGACCCAAACGATCGACAGATCAGCGATCTCGAACAACGGGCCGTCGCCGGCGACGTCGCCGACATTGGTGTGGCGCGCCAGTACCACGCCGGTCAGCGGCGAGGTGACGGCGAACGTACGCAGGCTGTCGCGGTTCTCGACGAGCGCCAGGGTTTGGCCAGCTTTCACCGCGTCGCCCAAACCGACGCGCACCTCGCGCACGGCTCCGGCAAACCGCGAACGCACCTCGGCGAAGCGATTGGCGTCCATGGTCACTCGCCCCATCAGGCGAACGCGCTCATGAATGGTGGCCGGTCCGGCCACTTCCGTGCGAACACCTGCTGCCGCGGCAACTGCCGGCGGCATCGAGGTGCGACCTTCATGGGAGGCAAATGCCCAACGATGCGAACTGCCTGCGTGTTCGGCTAAGACGACCACGTCGAACGAGTGCGGTTCGGTCACCGTTCCATCGCCAACCAGAACGTCGCCCTGCGCGGCGAACTGAAAGCGATTCACTTCGCCGTCGAGCCGCGAAAGTTCGATACTGGCGCGGACCTCGCCCGGTGGCAGCGGCTTGCCGTCGAGGAATGCGTAGAGTCGGAACTCCGGCGACACGCCGGTTTCGAAGATCGTTACTTCGAGCGCGAAGTCGCCATCGCGCAATAGTCGACCGCGATGTGGACCGCGCTCGAAATCGGCCTCTGACTCAGCGTGACCGGAAGCCTCGGCGGTTTCGCCGGGTTCGGGCAAATCGCCGCAAGACGACAGCGCCAGCACCAGCAGCGGCAGCAGCAGCAACAAGGAAGGTTTCATGGGCGCGCTCCGGCGGCTGCTGTTGACCGCTCGATGTCGGCAAGGAGTTGGTGGTAGCGCGCCGCGGCGGCGAGGCGTTCGAGCTGCAACTCAAGCAACGCGGCCTGCGCCTGGGTGAGCTGCACGATGGAATAGCGCGCGTCGTCATAGCCGGCCCGGGTCAGGGCCAGCCCTTGTTCGGCCGCGGGGATCATGCGTTCGGTCAGTGCCTCGTACTCCGTCAGTGCGTGGCGCAACTCCTGCAAACGCGAGAACAATTGCTGTCGCACTTCCAGGGCCGCGGCCTGCTGACGGGCGTCCAGCGCGACCTGCTCTGCATCGGAACGCGCAATCGCGTAGGCGCTCCTCTCAGTCGTTCCGAAAGGCAACGCGAACGACACGACCAGACCTTGGTCATCGAGTGCCTCGAAGCGGCGTATGCCGAGGCTAAACGACACATCGGGGCGCGAGCCGGCCCGTGCGAGCGCACGATCGGCTGCCAGCCGCTCGGCCTCCAACCTGAAGGCGGCCACTTCCGGCGTAGCCTCCAGGCGTGCCGCCAGATCCTCGAAGGCGGGAAGCGCCGGCAGCACCAGCAGGTCGCCCGTCGCCTCGATCGGCACCAGCGTGGATTCTCCCCATAACGCGGTGAGCGCGAACTGCGCGCTCGCCAGTTCGTGCCCGGCGTGTTCGTGGGCAAGCTCGGCGCGCACAACCGCAATCTGCGCCAGCGACAAGTCGCCGTCTGGAGCGACGCCGCGCTCTACGCGTTGTCGGACCGCAGCTTCGGTTTCACCGGCCAGGGCCCACTGCTGGCGCGCCAGTACAAGCGCATGCTGGCCTTCGGCCACCGCGATGTAGCGGCGTGTGGTTTCGGTCGCGAGGTCCAGTCGTCGCTGCCGGACGAGGTTTTGTTGCAGCTCGACAACGGCGTGGCCGCGGGCCTGACGGGCAGCGCGTTTGCCGCCCAGTTCAATCACTTGGCCCAAGCGCAACGTCGTCTCGGCGCTGCCCACGCCCGACAGCGCACCCGTTCCGGCGACATTTTCGAGATCCGCTCCGAGCGTCATCGCGGGCTTCAAGCTGTCCAGACGCGCCTGATTTTCCAGGGCCTCGACCGCCGCGCCCTCGGCGCGCAGTGCCGGATTGGACTCCATCGTGCGCTGGATCGCCGCCTCAAGCGTCACCTCGCCAGCGAATGCTGGAGGCGACGCCATACCCACCGCCCCGGCAAAAGCCAGGGTCAAACACCTGCGAAAGTGCACACGCCTCTCCTGTCCAAACCGCACGCACGAAATCAGCCGCATTCAATGCGGCCGGGTTTCACGGCAGGCTCAGGCAATCGGAGGTCGGTGAGGCGGCGACTCGACGGCCTGGGCCGCCGGAGAAGGCACAAGGGACAGCGTCAACCCGACCGGGGGAAACGCGGAGAATCGCAGCGGATCCACAGCCGGCAACGCGGCGCTGGCGCAGGCCGCATCATGAACGTGCAAAATCTCGTTGCCCGTGTCCACACCGGACGCTGGGTCCGGCTCATGGTGCTCGGCAGGCACCCCTTCATGGGTATGTCCATGATCGGCAACCACGTGCGCATGCGCTTCCCATCTCGGCGGCGCCACCGTCGCAATCGCCAACACCAGCAACAGCCCCAGCCCGCGTGTCAACGCGTTGCGCGCCAAAGGATTGCGGTGGCGAAAGAGAGATGACATCCCCGAGAGGATGCCCGAGACCAACTTCGCATGGCAAGCAAAACTGTTCGCTGCGCGCGACGCCGTGGTGCTTGGCGGTCGCCCGCGATCAGCGCGGTCGCGTCGACAGGAAGGCGGGGTTGGCCACGATTCCCAGCACGCTGTGCGGATCGACGGTCTCCCGTCCAGCGCCGCACTGTGTTGCTGGAGGCCTGGGTCGGAATCGAACCGGCGTACGCGGCTTTGCAGGCCGCTGCATGACCACTCTGCCACCAGGCCGGTGACCGCGAGCGACGAAACGCTGTCGCCGGAAACGACAAGACCCCGGGATCGCCGAGGTCCTGTCTGGAACTTGGAGCGGGAAACGAGACTCGAACTCGCGACCCCGACCTTGGCAAGGTCGTGCTCTACCAACTGAGCTATTCCCGCAGGGAGCGAGCATCATACGGATGCGGCTAGTGCTGTCAACCCCTTGAAATATCTGCAAGCTGCCTGTCGGCGCCGGCGATCACCGTGAACTGTCGCGCAAGGTCGGCCAGGCGGCGCGCACATACAGCGCCGCCGACCACAGGGTCAGCACGGCGGCCGCGATCAGCAGCCAGCGACCGACTTCGTACAGCGGCAGGCGCAGCAGCGGATAGCTCGGATGCTGGAACAACAGCACGCTGATCGCCACCATCTGCACGATCGTCTTGATCTTGCCGAGGGTGGCCACGCCGACTTTCATGCGCTGTCCGATCACCGCCATCCACTCGCGCAAGGCCGAGATCGTGACCTCGCGACTGACGATGATCGCGCAGACGATCGCCATTAATGGCGTGGGGTCGGCCTGCACGATCAGGAACAGCGCCACCACCACCGCCAGCTTGTCGGCCACCGGGTCCAGGAATGCGCCGAAGGCCGAGGTCTGCGAGTAGCGGCGTGCAATCCAGCCGTCGAGCCAGTCGGTCAATGCGCCGGCGACGAACAGCGATGCCGCGATCACGTTCATGCCGCGGTATGGCAGATAAAAAGCCACCACCATCAGCGGCACCAGCGCGATCCGGAACAGGGTCAGCAGATTGGGAACATTGAGCGGCATCAGCAACGGCACTGCCGGGGGCGATGGCCTAGTTTGCCGCAAGCGGGCTCAGCCGTGCAGCGCATCGTAGATCCGCAGCGCGAGCGCGCGATCGATCCCCGGTACCCGGATCAGTTCCTCCACGCCGGCCCCCTGCACGCCCGCCAGCCCGCCAAAGTGGCGCAACAGCTGGGAGCGCCGCCTTGCGCCCACGCCGCTGATGGTCTCCAGTACGCTGGTTTCCCGCGCTTTCTGCCGTCGCGCCCGGTGCCCGCCGATGGCGAAGCGATGCGCTTCGTCGCGCACCCACTGGATCAGGTGCAGCGCCGGGTCGTTGGCGCGCGGTTTGAGGCTGCGCCCAGCCTCGCCACCGAAGATCAGTTCCTCGAGTCCGGCTTTGCGGTCCGCGCCCTTGGCCACACCCAACACGGTGACCCCCGCGATGGCCAACTCGTTGAGCACCGAATCGGCCTGTGCGACCTGCCCTCGCCCGCCGTCGATCAGCAGCAGGTCGGGAACCGCGCCGTGTTCGCGCTGTGCGCGCCGAAAGCGTCGATCGAGGGCCTGGCGCATCGCTGCATAGTCGTCGCCGGCGGCCACGCCCTCGATGTTGAAGCGCCGATACTGCGCCTTCACCGGGCCACCACGATCGAACACCACGCAGGAGGCCACCGTGGCCTCGCCGCGCGTGTGGCTGATGTCGAAGCACTCGATACGGGCCGGTGGCTCGTCGAAGCCCAGCAGCGTGCCGAGCGCGCGCCAGCGCGCCTCGATGGTGTCCTTGCTGACCTTCTCGCTGGCGATCGACTGCTGCGCGTTGCGCATCGCGATCTCGACCAGCCGCGCGCGCTCGCCGCGCTGCGCATGGCGGATCTCGACCTTGCTGCCGCGACGCTCGCTGAGTGCCGCGCACAGCAGTGCGGCCTCCTCGATCGAATGCGACAGCAGCACGAGGGCGGGCGCCGGACGCTCGGCGTAGTATTGCGACACGAAGGCATCCAGCACATCCGCCGGATCGGCGTCGCCGGCCGCGCGCGGAAAGAAGCTGCGTCCGCCGAGGCTCGCACCATTGCGGAAGAACATCGCGTGCACGCAGGCGATGCCGTCGGCTACCGCACAGGCGATCACGTCGGCGTCTTCCTCGGAGCCGCTTACGTACTGCCGCGCCTGGACCTGCTTCATGTTGGCGATCTGATCGCGCAAGATCGCTGCTGTCTCGAACTCCAGATTGCGCGAGGCGGCGTCCATCTCGGTCACCAGCTCGTCGGTGACTGCGGTGCTGCGGCCTTCGAGGAACATGCTGGCGTGACGCACGTCGCGCGCATAGTCGGCTTGGCTTACCAGACCCACGCACGGCGCGGTGCAGCGCCCGATCTGGTGCTGCAGGCAGGGTCGCGAGCGGGCGCGGAAAAAACTGTCTTCGCACTGGCGGACCCGGAACAGCTTCTGCATGAGGTCAAGGCTCTCGCGCAGCGCAAAGGCGCTCGGAAACGGGCCGAAGTAACGACCCTGTTTCCCGCGCGCGCCACGATGGAAGGCCAGGCGCGGAAACGCATCATCGCTGGACAGATAGATCCACGGGTAGCTCTTGTCGTCGCGCAGCAGGATGTTGTAGCGCGGCTTGAGCGACTTGATCAGCTCGTTTTCGAGCAGCAGCGCCTCGGATTCGGTGCGGGTGACGGTGGTTTCGAGCGCCGCGATGCGGGCAACCATCGCCATCAGGCGCGGGTCCATCTGCGGCCGCGCGAAGTAGCTGCCGACCCGCTTGCGCAGGTTCGAGGCCTTGCCGACGTAGAGCACCGCGCGCTCGCCATCGAGCATCCGGTACACGCCGGGTCCGCTGGCCAGGGTGAGCGCGACGGCCTTGCCGTCGAACGCGTCGGACATGAGCTATTCGCCGATCGGCAGGCGGCGAATCTGGCCGCTCGCAGTATCGATCCTGAGGATCTCGTGGGCGTTCGTATTGGCCACCCACAACGCGCGCGCCGCGACGCTGATGCCACCGGGCTGCTGGAACTTGTACGGCAGGGCCAGAGTGCGCACGCCGCCACCACGCAGCGACAGCGCCTTTATCTTGTTGTTCAGGCAGTCAGCCACCCACAGGATCGAGCCACCGGGATCCAGCGCGATCGCGAGCGGAAGCTGCAGCCGGGCTTTCTCCGGCACGCCGTCGACATCGCCGAATTCATAGACCCCGCCGCCGATCAGGGTGCGAACCTGCAGATCGATCAGCCGGATCGAACGGATCGCCGACGCATCGGAATCGGCGACATACAGCATCTGGCCGTGGATCGTCAGGCCACTGGGACGCGCGAAGGTGGCCGAATCGGAGCCGCCATCGTCGCAGCCGTGGGCGCCGGTCCCGACCACGCAGCCGATACGCTGGCGGGCAAGATCCAGGGCCCATATCTGGTTGGAGCCTGCCATCGCTATGAACAGGCGTTCCGCTGCGGCGACCAGATCGATCGGCGCATTGAGCCCCACCGCGCGCGTGTCCGGCGAATCGACCACGACTTCATGGCCGAGCAGCCCGGTACCGGCCACCGTGTCGACCTCGCCGGCGAGCAGGCGCACCCGACGGATCGCATGGTTGCCAAGGTCGGCCACATAGAGCACGTCTTTCACGATCGCCATGCCCTGCGGATTGGAGAACCCGGCGTCGCTGGTCTTGCCATCCCAGAAGCCCGGATTGCCGGATCCGAACTGGCGCAGGATGCGGCCGTCGTGGGTGGTCTCGAGGATGCGGTTGTGGCCGCTGTCGGCGACGTACAGCGCGGTCTCGGTGGCGAGCACGCGGCTGGGAAAACGCAGCGGCAGTTTCGGCTCGGGACGCGAGATCGGCGCTGCCGATTCATAGGCGCGCGCATCGCGCCGTGCGGCATCTTCAAGCAGTTGGTGGACCAGCGGGTCGAGCGTCGCGCGATGGCCCTCGCCAACCAGGGTCTGGGCGATGTTGCCTTCGGTGTCGATGACCACCAGGGTTGGCCAAGCGCGCACGTTGAACAGTTGCCAGCAGCGATAGTCCGGGTCGGAGGCGACCGGGTGGCGGATGAAGCCGCGATTGACCGCCTTGAGCACGCTGGCAGGCACGCGTTCGGCGGTGAATTTCGGGCAATGGATCGAGACCACGCTCAGGCCATCGTGATACTTGTTCTCCAGATGGCGCAGATCCGGCAGGTTGTTCTGCGACTGGATGTTGGAAAAGCTCCAGAAATGCAGGATCACTACCCGACCGCGCAAGGCGCCCAGACGCACCGGATCCTGGGTGTTCACCCATTCCAGTTCGTCGGGCAATTCTGGCGCCGGAAGGCGCAGGCTCATCATCATCCCCATTGGCCCCACCACATCGAACGGGGGCTCCGCAGAACCCGCCTTGACCAAGCTTAAAGTCTTTTCGATCAACGGGCTAGCGGAAATACTTTAGGCTTTGTCACGGATTGCGCCGGCGGCCGCCAGAACGGCCTCGACGCGGGCCAGATCGTGTTCGGTATCGACGCCGGGTGGAAAAGCCTCTGGTGCCAGTCCCACCACAATGCGCTGGGCGGCTTCGAGCACCCGCAGTTGCTCCAGCGCCTCGATATCTTCCAGCCGGCCTCGTGCAAGGGCTGCGAATCGGCGCAGGAAACCGGCGCGATAGGCGTAGATGCCGATGTGGCGCAGGAACTGAACGCCAGGCGGCAGGTGTTCGCGGCTGCCGGCAAATCCGTCGCGCGCCCACGGGATCGGTGCGCGCGAGAAATACATCGCGCAGTCGGCATGATTGCGCACCACCTTGACCACATTGGGGTCGAACAGGGTCGCTGCATCGAGGATCGGGGTCGCCAGGGTCGCGATCGGCGTATCGGGGCTGCGCGCCAGGATGGCTGCGACCGCAACAATGCCGCTGGGCGGGGCCAATGGCTCATCGCCCTGCAGGTTGACCACGATAGTGTCATCGCCCCAGCCCTGTTGCAGCGCGACCTCGGCGAGTCGATCGGTGCCGCTGGGGTGATCCGCACGTGTCATCGCGACCGCAACCCCGAGCCCCGCAACCGCTGCCGCGATCTCGTCCGCATCGGTTGCCACCAGCACCTGCGCGGCACCGGCCGCCAGCGCACGCTCGACCACGTGCACGATCAGCGGACGCCCGGCCAGCAAGCGCAGCGCCTTGCGCGGCAGCCTGGTCGAACCCAGACGCGCCGGAATCGCGACCACGAAATCCTCGTTCATGCGGTGTTTTCCGGCAGGCGATGCAGGGCACTGTTCAGGCGCTCGTAAAACTCCTGCGCCAGTTCGGCTTCGACCGGCACTACGTAGACCCCAACGCCGGCGAAGGCGGCGCATTTGACCGCGTCCTTTTCGGTGATCAGTACCGGCAAGTCGTCGTCGAAGCCCAGTTCGCTCCCGTCGAACACGTGATGGTCGGGCAATGGATGCCGCTTGACCGTGATGCCGAACGCCTCCAGCATGCGAAAGAATCGCTGCGGGTTGCCGATGCCCGCCACCGCGTGCACGCTGCGCCCGCGCAGCGCGTCGAGCGCGATCGCACTGGCCCCGGGACCGATGCCGATCGCGCGGCTGCCGACGACCTGCATCGGATACTCGCCAGCATCCGCGGTGCCGCCGTTGACCACGGTGAAGTCGACCCGGCTCGCGCGCTCGACAGGCTCGCGCAGCGGGCCTGCCGGCAGCATGCGCTGGTTGCCGAAGCGGCGCGCACCGTCGACCACCAGGATCTCGATGTCGCGCGCCAGCGCCCAGTGCTGCAGGCCGTCGTCGCACACCACCAGGTTGCAGTCGCGGGCGAGCAGCAGCGCGGCGGCGGCAGCGCGATCGCGGCCGACTGCCACCGGCACACCGGTCGCGCGCGCCAGCAGCACCGCTTCATCGCCGAACTGCGCGGCTTGCGGAGCGGTCGGCAGTACAGCGGGCCGGCGCCGACTGCCGCCGTAGCCGCGCAGCGCAATTCCGGGACGCCAGCCGCGCTGGCGCAGTTCAGCGACAATCGCTGCAACCAGCGGCGTCTTGCCGGTGCCGCCGACGGAAAGGTTGCCCACCACGATCACCGGCACCGGCATCCGACGACTGCGCAACACCCGATTGGCATACAGCCAGCGACGCCACGACAGCAGCCTCGCGTAGATGCGGGCCATAACATCCAGTGCCCACGGCAGCGGCGCGCCGGCGTACCAGATCGCCTCGAGCCGCGACTGCCAGTGCGCGCGGGACATGCCGCTCATCCGGTGCTCATTCGTCGCGCAGCTGCTGGCCGTGCAGCCGCGCATACGGTCCACCGCGCCCGATCAGGCTGGCGTGGGTGCCGCGCTCGACGATCCGCCCATGATCGAGCACCAGGATCTGGTCGGCATGCTCGACCGTGGACAGCCGATGCGCGATCACCAGCGTGGTACGGCCGCGCATGATGCGCTCCAGCGCCTCCTGGATCAGACGCTCCGATTCGCTGTCCAGCGACGAGGTCGCCTCGTCGAGGATCAGGATCGGGGCATCCTTGAGCAGCGCCCGCGCAATGGCCAGACGCTGGCGCTGCCCGCCCGACAGCAGCGCCCCGCCCTCCCCGATCCGGGTATCGAAGCCTTGCGGCAGGCGTTCGATGAAATCGATCGCGTTGGCGGCCTGCGCGGCCTCGACCACGCGCGCATGCGGCGTGCCGGCCGCCGAACCGTAGGCGATGTTGGCGGCCACCGTATCGTCGAACAGCAACACGTCCTGGCTGACCAGCGCGATCTGCCGGCGCAGGTCGCCGAGTTTGTAGTCGCCGATCGGGACATCGTCGAGCAGCACCTGCCCGGCATGTGCCTCGTACAAGCGCGGCAGCAGACGTATCAGGGTCGACTTGCCGCTGCCGGAGCGGCCAACGATGGCGGTCACGGTGCCCGGTGCTGCGCTGAAGTCGACGCCATCCAGAGCCGGCGCCTTGTCCGCGGCGTAACGCACCTCGACCGCGCGGAACTCCAGCCGGCCATCTGCACGCGCGAGCTCACGGGTACCCTCGTCGCGCTCCTCGGCGGCGTCGAGTACCTCGAACAGACCGGTCGCGGCGGCCACACCCTTCTGGATCATGCCCTGCACGTTGGTGATGCGCTTGAGCGCGGGCAACATCGCCATCATCGCAATCATCAGCGAGACGAAGGCACCCGGCGTGAGGCGATCGGCCATCGCTTCGCGGCCGGCCACGAAAATGATCACCGCCAGCGCGATCGATGCCAGCAACTGCACGATCGACGAACTGATCGCGCGCGTGGTTTCGACCTTGATCTGCAGGCGTCGGTTGCGCTCGGCGACCGCGCCGAAGCGCGCTACTTCACGCGCCTGGCCGCCATACACCTTGACTACATGCTGGCGCGAGATCGCCTCTTCCGCGATTTGCGACAACTCGCCGATCGAGGTTTGGATGCGCATGTTGATCCTACGGTAGCGGCGCCCGACCACGCTCACGATCAGCGCGATCACCGGAGCCATGACCAGCATCGCGATGGTCACTCGCACGCTCTGCATCAGCATCACGGTCAACAAGGCGGCCAAGGTGAACAGATCGGTGATCGTGACCTTGACCGCATCGCTGCTGGCCTGTGCGACCTGTTCGGTGTTGTAGGTCAACTGGGCGACCAGCGCCGCGCTGGGGTGCGCATCGAACCAGCGCGAAGGCATGCGCAGATATTTCTCGAGCACCTGTTCGCGCAGGGTCTGCACCGTGCCGCGCCCGATCCGCGCCATGCCGTAGTCGGTCACGAAGGTGGCGATGCCACGCGCGAGGAACAGGCCAACGATCGCAAAGGGCAGCCACGCCGCGGCCTGCGGGTCGCGTGCCACGAAGGTCAGGTCTATGAGCGGCCGCATCAATGCGGTGAACGCACCTGCCGCACCTGCTTCGATCAGCATGCCGATCACGGCAAGGACTGCGAGCCTCCAGTGCGCACGGGTGTAGCCCAGCAGGCGCCGGTAGATTGCCGCGCTGGATGGTGCTGTCGGGCTGGCCGCTGTCTCGCGCACCGGCTATTTGCCGGCCTCGGCAGGCACGGTGGCGATCTGCAGGTTGGCAAAGCCGAGTTGGGCCAATGCATCCATCGCCGTGACCACGCTCTGGTGCGGCGTGCGACCATCCGCGCGCAGCACCACGCGCTGGCCGCGATTGTTGCCGGCCGCCGCCTCCAGCGCCTGCTTCAAGGTCGCGATCGAGGGATTGAGCACTTCGTTGGAACCTACGTAGTAGCGACCCTCACGGTCGATCATCAACAGCAGTTCCTGGCCTTGGCTGCTGGATGCCGCCGCCGCCGACTCCGGCAGGCTGATCTTGATCCGCGTGTTGTTGCTGAAAGTCGACGTCAGCACCAGAAACATCAGCAGGACCAGCATGACGTCGATCAGCGGGATGACGTTGATCTCGAAATCGTCCTCGTTGGCCGATGGCGCAATTTTCATCGCGCAGCCCCGCGCGCGGCCGCCGGCTGGTCCAGGGTGTCGAGCATCACCTGCAGTTCGCGCTCCATGGCCAGGCCATAGGTGGTCACCCGTGAACGGAAATAGCGATGGAAGATGTAGGCCGGAACCGCCACCGAAATACCCGCTGCAGTACACACCAGGGCCTCGCCGATCCCGCCGGCCATGTACTGCGCATCGCCCACGCCGTGCACCATCGCGGCGAGGAACATGCGAATCAGGCCGATCACGGTACCCAGCAGGCCCAGCAGCGGCGAGATCAGCGCCAGGGTTCCCAGCGCGGTCAGGAAGCGACTGAGATCGTGCATCACCTGCCGGCCGACATCCTCGACCCGTTCGCGCACGGCGTCGCGACCGAGGTGGCGCACGCGCAGCGCACCGCCCAGCAGCAGCCCCAGCGGCGAGGTCTTCTCCAGCGCGCTGATGTGCTCGGCATCGAAGCGCTTGCCCGCTACCCAGCCGCGCGCTTCTTCGCCCAGACCCGCTGGTGCGACGACCTGCCGCCGCAGCGACCAGAAGCGTTCGACCACGATCGACAGCACCAGCACCGAACAGATCAGGATCGGGACCATGCCCCACCCGCCTGCCATCAACAGATCCAGCACGCGACGACTCCTGCGGCGACTTCGAATGGACCAAATCATAGCAGCCGCCGCCATTCGCCCAAGCCCATGGAGCCTCCGAACCAGTCACCGCGAGCGCAGAACTGTCGGCCAGTTCACGGCTCGCGCTCCTGCCACAGATGCTGCCGGTCGCCGCGCGATGTCTGGAGCAGGCGGATGCCGCCCGCGGGGTCGATGCGAAAGCGCAGCGCGCCATGTTCGGCGGTACCGAGGACCTGCGCGTTCAGAGCCTCGGCGCGCGCCACGACCTCCGGGTTGGGGTGACCGAAGCGGCTGCGGTGGGCGGCCGAAACCAGCGCGATAGTGGGCCGAACTGCTGCGAGGAATGCCGCAGAGCTGCTGCTGCGGCTGCCGTGGTGCGGCAGGGCGAGCAGCCCGGCCGCCAGCGGTGCGCCATCGCGCAGCAGGCGCTGTTCCACTGTGCTGCTGATATCGCCGGGCAACAGCGCCGACCCACCACCGGTGGCGATCCGCAACACGCAGGAGGCGTCGTTGCGCAGTGCGGGAAAGTGCGCCGGTGGATGCAGCAGCTCGAACTGCACGCCGTCCCAGGTCCAGCGCTGTCCGCTGACGCACGCCGCACCGAGCCCGGTGCCGGGCCCGCTCAACACCTGTGCGGGCCGATGCGAACGCAGGATTGCGCGCGCACCGCCCGCATGGTCGTTGTCGCCGTGGCTGATGATCATCGCATCCAGTCGCGATACGCCCATCGCGCGCAGCGCCGGGGCCACGATCGCCTGACCGGTATCGATGCCGGCCGGGTGCGAGGGCCCGGCGTCGTACAGCAGCGTGTGGCGATGGGTGCGCACGATGATCGCCAGACCCTGGCCCACGTCGAGCATGCTCAGATCGAAAGCTCCAGGTGGCGGGCGATCAAAGCGTGGCAGCAGCAACGGCAGCAACATCGCCAGGCCAAGGCTGCGCGCTGCAACCGCGCGCGGCAGCAGCAGGATCGCGACACCAAGCATTGCAAGTGCCAGCGCGAGGCGACTCGGCGCGGGCCACTGCCACTGCGCCACCGGCAGCGCGGCCGCGATGTCGAGTCCATTCAGATAGATCTCGGCGCCATACGCTGCAATGTGCAGGATCGCTGCGGCGACTCCCGCTGCCAGCGGTTCGATGGCCAGTGCCAGCAGCAGCAGCGGTACCAACACGAAACTGACCCAGGGAATGGCCACGAAATTGACCGCCGGCCCGACCAGCGAGGTCTGCTGGAACCACGCGATGCCCAACGGCAACAGGGCAACGAATGCCACCCACTGCGCCCGCGTGTAGCTGCGCCACCAGCGCTCGCCACTGCGTCCACCCAGCGCGAACAGCAGCCAGAACACGCCACCGAACGAGAGCCAGAATCCGGGGTTCAATACTGCCAGTGGATCGAAAGCGAGCACCACGATCACCGCCAGCGCCAGCGAGCCGCCCGCGGATATCCGACGCCGCAGCACGACCGCCAGCAGAACCACCACGATCATCGCCAGGGTCCGCTGCACTGGCAGCGAAAAGCCCGCCAGCAACGAGTATCCGACCGCCGCCAGCAATCCGAAAGCCGCGGCCGCCGGACGCCGCGCCACGTGCAGGCCCAAACCGGGCAGCAGCCAATGCAGCAGTGCGCCGAGCGCCGCACCGGCGCTTGCGACCAGGCCGATATGGAATCCCGAGATTGCGACCAGATGCGTCGTGCCGGTGGCGCGAAACGTCTCCCACATCGGATCCGGAATCGCGCCCTGATCGCCGACCGCCAGCGCGCGCAGCAGGCTGGCGGCTGCGCGATTCGCGGTCATGGACGCAATCCAGCGTGAGACTGCCGCGCGTTCTGCATCGATGCCCCTGGGCTCCGGATCGCGGCGCAGTACCCGGGTCACGTGCCCGGTGGCCGCGTAGCGACGCTCCAGCGCCAGACGCTCGAAATCGAAACCGTCCGGGTTGCGCAGTCCGCGCGGCCGGCGCAGGCGCACCTCCAGCGCCAGCGTCTGTCCCGCGTGGACAGGTACCGGATCGCGATAGATCGCCAGTCGCAGGGTGCCGCCGATCTCCACCGTAGTGTCGTCTTGCACTGCGTGGGCGACCACGAATTCGAAGCGCTCGCGTTCCGGATCGCGCTCGGGCAGTCCCACCACCCGGCCCTCGATGCGCAGCAGCCTGCCCTCCAATCCGGGATCGATCCGCAGCGCGAGCGATGCCTGTGCCTGCAGCAGGAACCAGCACAGTGCGGCGAGTGCCGCACCTGGCAGCCGCCAGCCACGCCCGAGCCACCATGCGCACAGGCCCAGGACCAAACCCAGCATGCAGCCAGCCGTTGCGGGAACGGCTTGCAGCGTTGCGCCGAATACGCATCCACACACTGCGGCCAAAGCTGTGCTGCGGCCGAGGGGTGCGATTCGCGGAGCGGCGTCCATGCCGCAGCAGGTCGCTGCTCAGTCCACGGGCGGGTGCAAGCCGCCGGCAGAGATCTCCAGCACGCGGCCCATGCGCGCGGCCAGTTTGCGGTCGTGGGTGACCAACACCAGGCTGGTCCCGACTTCGCGATTGAGTTCCACCATCAGCGCGTGAATGTGTTCTGCGTTCTTCGCATCGAGATTGCCGGTCGGCTCATCGGCCAGCACACACGCCGGTCGGGTGACCAGTGCGCGTGCGACCGCTGCGCGCTGGCGCTCACCGCCGGACAACTCGCCGGGCTTGTGGCGCATGCGTGCAGACAGACCTACGCGGTCGAGCAGTTCGCGCGCGCGGCGTTCGGCCTCCGGCACCGCGA
>JBBSDI010000035.1:0-17210 GCA_038249585.1 Lysobacterales bacterium
CCACGACTTGGTGCCCGGGATCACGGTTATCGCCGGCATGGTCAGGATTTCGTTGACCTCGGAGATGCTGCTGACCATGTGCTGCCCGCCGATCCGGAAGCCGATACCGCGCCACAGCCCCGGCGCCTCCACCTGTTCGGCAGCGGCAGCCACGTGGGCCTGCGCAAGGCGCTCGTATGCGAGCAGGATCTCGAACGGGGTGCTGGCGTCGGCTTGGGTCATATCGCGTCGGTCAGTACGGCAGCAATGATTGGATGCGGGTGATGAGGTCCCTCTCGTTTACCGGCTTGACGATGAAGTCCTTGGCGCCCTGGCGCAGGCCCCACACGCGGTCGGTCTCCATGCCCTTGGTGGTGACGATGATCACCGGGATCTCGCTGGTGTGCGGATCGCGACTGAGACTGCGGGTGGCCTGGAAGCCGTTCATGCCGGGCATGATGACGTCCATGATGATCAGGTCGGGTCGCTGCGAGCGCGCCAGGTCGATGCCCGACTCCGCGCTGGCCGCGGTGCTGACCTTGTGACCGGCGCGCTCGATCATGCCCGAGAGCACCTTCACGTCGGTCGGCGAGTCGTCGACGATCAGGATGTGCGCCATTTCCAGCCCCCGTTCCGGCTTCCCCATGCGCTCACGCCTTCAGGTCGACGTGCTTGCGGATGGCCCCGAGGAGCTCCTCTCGCGTGAATGGTTTGGTCAGGTACTGCTCGGCACCCACGATGCGGCCCTTGGCCTTGTCGAAGATGCCGTCCTTGGACGACAGCATGATCACCGGCGTGGCCTTGAACATCTGGTTGTTCTTGATCAGCGCGCAGGTCTGGTAGCCGTCCAGGCGCGGCATCATGATGTCGACGAAGATGATCTGCGGCTGCTGGTCGGTGATCTTGGCCAAGGCCTCGAAGCCATCGGTCGCGGTCACGACATCGCAGCCCTCCTTCTTGAGCAGGGTTTCGGCGGTACGGCGGATGGTCTTCGAGTCGTCGATGACCATCACCTTGAGGCCGGCCATGCGGGTGTCCTTCGGGGTTTCTTCCACGTTCGTCATCACCAAGGGTAGGCCCCAGACAAGCAGACATTATGGCGCGGAGGCACGCCGGGGACGCACGCCCCCGGGTCCCCCTGCTCTCAAGCTGTTTAGCCAAGGTCTGAAACCATGTCAAGTAAACAACGCAAGTATCCTGAAAAAACTGGAAATTCAGTGCCACCCCGAGGTCACCCCGACGCCCCGCTGCTGGGGTAGGATTGCCCCCGCCGGCAGCCGCCGCCAGCCACCCGCAACCCCCCCCGGAGCGCCCATGACCCTCGAGATCGGCGTGCTGATGGACCCCATCGGCACGATCAAGATCAACAAGGACACCACCTTCGCGATGCTGCTGGAGGCCCAGCGGCGCGGGCATCGGCTGTACTGCCTGGGCCAGGGCGACCTCGCGGTGCGCGACGGCCGCGCACTGGGACGGGTGTCGGAACTGCGCGTGCGCGAAGACCCGTCCGACTGGTTCAGCCTCGGCACTCCGGCATGGCGCCCGCTGGCGGAGCTAGCCGTGCTGCTCGCGCGCAAGGATCCGCCCTTCGATGGCGCTTTCCTGCACGACACCCTGGTGCTGGACTTCGCCGAGCGCGACGGCTGCCTGGTGGTCAATCGTCCGCAGGCGCTGCGCGATGCCAATGAAAAGCTCTACGCACAGTGGTTTCCGCAGTGCTCGCCGCCGACGCTGGTCGCGCGCGAGGCCGCAACCCTGCGCGAATTCGTGCGCGAAGTCGGCGATGCGATACTCAAGCCGCTCGATGGCATGGGTGGGCGCTCGATCTTCAAGACCCGCGGCGACGATCCCAACCTCAACGTGATCCTCGAAACCCTGACCCAGGAAGGTCGCGAACTGACCATGGCGCAGCGTTTCGTGCCGGAAGCCGCACTCGGCGACAAGCGCATCCTGCTCATCGACGGCGAAGCGGTGCCCTACGCACTGGCGCGCATTCCGCAGGGCACCGATTTCCGCGGCAACATGGCGCGCGGCGGCAAGGCCGTCGGCCAGCCGCTGTCCGACCGCGACCGCTGGATCTGTGCGCAGGTAGCACCCGAGTTGCGCGCGCGCGGGCTATGGTTCGTGGGCCTGGACGTGATCGGCGATTACCTCACGGAGATCAACGTGACCAGCCCCACCGGCATCCGCGAGCTCGATGCGCAGTTCGGCCTGAACATCGCCGGCTTGCTGTTCGACTGCATCGAGCGGATGCTCGCGGCACGCCGCGTGTGAAGCCACCAGGCGCACACGCAGCCCCGGTTCCGACGCCGCCGGTGATCGGCCCCAGGGAGCGGGTGCGGGTGACTTTCCTGTTTTCGATCGTGCTGCACGCGATGCTGGTGCTGGGCGTCGGTTTCGCCTACGAGCAACCGGCCGCCAGCCTGCCCACGCTGGACGTGATCCTGGTCCAGTCGCAGACCACCGACAAGGCCAAGGACCCCGATTTCCTCGCCAATGCCAGCCAGCTCGGCGGTGGCGAGCACGATCAGAGCAAGCGCCCGCGCCAGCCGGTGTCGAGCCCGGTGCCGAAACCCGATCCCGGCGTGGCGCCGGTGCAACTGCGCGCCAGCGCCCCACGCCCGCAACCGCGCACGCCCTCGCCGGTGCTGCAGACCGACGCGCAGTCGCCGCTGCGGGTCGAACGCGCACCGCCGTTGCAGCAGGAAGTCCCGCCCACCGAACAGCTCAGCGGCCGCGAACTGATCGAACGCAGCCTCGAGATGGCGCGCTTGGCCGCCGAGATCGATCGCCAATCGGAAGCCTATGCCAAACGCCCCAAGCGCAAGTTCATCTCGGCCAATACCCAGGAGTACGAGTACGCGGCCTACATGCGCGCGTGGGTGGCGCGGGTGGAGCGCATCGGCAACCTGAACTATCCCGAAGAAGCCCGCAACGGGCGCATCTCCGGCGGCCTGGTGATGACCGTGGCGGTGCGCCGCGACGGCCGCATCGAACGCATCGACGTGATCCAGCCCAGCGGCCACAAGCTGCTCGACGAGGCCGCGCAAAGAATCGTGCACCTCGCCGAGCCGTTCGCCCCGCTGCCCGCCTCGCGCGAGGAGATCGACATCCTGCACATCACCCGCACCTGGCAGTTCCTGCCGGGCGGGCTGTTGCGCAACGAGTAGGCCCGCGGCGGAACGGGCGCGAGAACTGCCGTTGGCGCGCTTCCACGGCACTTTCACAACCTGTTCTGGTGCAGGTGCGGTCGCCTGCGACGCCCGACACCGGTGCCGGTTACACTCGGCAGCATGGCTACTGCGACCTGGCTTACCGACCACTTCCTGATCGCCATGCCGGCGTTGCAGGACCCGAACTTTGCGCGCAGCGTCACCTATATCTGCCAGCACGATCACGACGGCGCGATGGGGATCGTGATCAATCGCACGGCCGATCTGACCCTGGGTGAGGTCCTGCGCCAGCTCAAGCTGCCTGCGGAAGATCCGGACGTGGGCGACGCGCGCGTCTACATCGGCGGCCCGGTGCAGCCGGAGCGCGGATTCGTGCTGCATGACCCCGGCCAGGAATTCGATTCCACGCTCAACGTCACCCCGCGCCTTGCGATCACCACCTCGCGCGATGTGCTGGCCGCGATCGCTGCCGGCACCGGGCCGCGGCGCGCGATGCTCGCACTCGGTTGCGCGGGATGGTCGGCCGGACAGCTCGAATCCGAGATGCGCGACAACGCGTGGCTGACCGTGCCGGCAGACGAGTCGCTGATTTTCGATACGCCACCGGCAGACCGCTGGGAAGCGGCTGCACGACTGGTTGGCATCGATCCCTCGCGCCTGCACGACTATGCCGGTCATGCCTGAGGCGCACGCCAGCGCGCTGCCCGCGAGCGTGCTGGGTTTCGATTTCGGCACCAAGCGCATCGGCATGGCTTTCGGCCAGCGCATCACCGGCACAGCGCAAGTACTGCAAGTAATCGATCAGGGCCAGACCGGTCCGGACTGGATTCGCATCGAACACGCGCTGCGCGATTGGCGGCCCGAGGCATTGGTAGTCGGTTTGCCGTTGACCCTCGATGGTGGTGAGCAGACTACCGCACAGCTTGCGCGACGCTTTGCGCACGCGCTCGGCGAGCGCTACGCGCTGCCGGTGCACCTGGTCGACGAGCGCATGACCTCGATCGAAGCCGCGCGGCGTTTTGCCGCCGCGCGCAGCGCCGGCCAGCGGCGCAAGCTCGATGCCAGGCTGCTCGATTCATTCGCCGCGCAGGTCATCGTCGAGAACTTCCTTGCCCAGCCTGCGCCGCGGTCGCCCACCATCGGAGTCGCGCCATGAACACCGTTGCACTACCCGAACTCGAATCGCTGTTTGCGCGCCTGGCCGCGGAGCTGGACAAGCATCTGCGCGCGCGCAACATCGCCCAGCCCTGCCTGGTCGGGGTGCAAAGCGGCGGCGTGTGGGTGGCCGAGCGACTGCGCAGCGCGCTCGGCATCGACACCCCGTGCGGCACGCTCGATATCAGTTTTCATCGCGACGACTACGGGCGCGCGGGACTCAATCCCAGCGTGCGGCCCTCGCAGCTGCCGTGGGACCTTGCCGAGCGCCACGTGGTGCTGGTCGATGACGTGCTCTACACCGGGCGCACGGTGCGCGCCGCACTCAACGAGATCTTCGACTGGGGTCGCCCGGCGTCGGTGAGCCTGGCGGTGCTGCTCGCGCGCGATGGCCGCGAGCTGCCGATCGAAGCCAGCGCTGCGGGCGCGCACATCGAATTGCCGCCCGGCCACCACGTGAAGCTGCGCGGCCCGGATCCCCTGCGCCTGGAACTGATCGATGCGCGCAGCTGAGTCCAGCGCACACCAGCTCGGCGCCGATGGGCGCCTGCTGCATCTGCTGAGCCTCGACGGACTCTCGCAAGAGGTGCTACGCGACTTGCTCGATACGGCCACCGCGATCGCGGCGGCAACCGGCGGCAAGGTCAAGAAGCTGCCGATCCTGCGCGGCCGCACGGTGGTGAACCTGTTCTTCGAATCATCGACGCGCACGCGCACCAGCTTCGAGCTGGCCGCATCGCGGCTGTCGGCCGACGTGGTCAACTTCGACGTGGCCAACTCCTCGACCAGCAAGGGCGAGAGCGTGCTCGATACCCTGCGCACACTGCAGGCCATGCACTGCGATGTGTTCGTGGTACGCCATCGCGAGAACGGCACACCGCACTATCTGGCCGCCCATGTCGAGCCCGGGGTAGCGATCATCAACGCGGGCGATGGCAACAACGCGCACCCCACCCAAGGCCTGCTGGACGCTTACACGATCCGTCGCCACAAAGGCGAGGACCTGTCGCAGCGCAGCGTGCTGATCGTCGGCGATGTGCTGCATTCGCGGGTGGCGCGATCGAATCTGCATGCGCTGCCGACGCTGGGCTTGGGCGAGCTGCGCGTGTGCGGGCCGCAGGCTCTGCTGCCGACCGGCCTCGACCCCGCGATCCGCGTATTCAGCGACTTCGACCAGGCACTGCGCGACGTGGATGTGGTGATGATGCTGCGCCTGCAGAAGGAGCGCATGCGGGAAGCGCTGGTGCCCAGCGAGGCGGAGTATTTCCGCCAATATGGACTCGATGCGCGTCGGCTGGCGCGGGCCAAGCCCGACGCCATCGTGATGCACCCGGGACCGATGAACCGCGGCGTCGAGATCGCATCGGAGATCGCCGACGGACCGCAGTCGGTGATTCTCGAGCAGGTCTCCAACGGCCTGGTGGTGCGGATGGCGGTGATGGCGCGCCTGATGGGTGCCACACCGCTGTAGCCGGTTTGGATCGTGAAAATCGCCAACCGGAGGGTGGGGCTCTGACCCATCGAGCCGCACCTGATTCCATGCAGGATCGTGGTGGGCCGAAGGCCCACCCTCCGTGATTCGTGCGTTCGTGATCGCATGCAGGATCGCGGTGGCCCGAAGACCCACGCTCCGCGCATCGTGCGGTTGTGATCGCACGCGGGATTGCGCTGGGCCGAAGGCCCACCATCCACCCGCAGAATGGATCAGGTTTCCATCAGCTCCACGCCATCCAGACCCTGCGACAGCGTGTGCGCGTCGCCGCCTTGGGCCAGCTTGATGCGCAGGCGCACCTCGTTGGCCGAGTCGGCGTGGCGCAGCGCATCCTCGTAACTGATCTCGCCTGCCTGATATAGCTCGAACAGGCTCTGGTCGAAGGTGCGCATGCCGAGGTTGGTCGATTCCTTCATCACTTCCTTGAGCTTGTGGATCTCGCCGTCGCGGATGTAGTCCTGCACCAGCGGGGTGCCGATCAGGACCTCCATGGCGACCCGGCGCGCCTTGCCGTCGGGCGTGGGGATCAGCTGCTGGGCGACGATACCCTTCAAATTCAGCGACAGGTCCATCAGCAGCTGCGGCCGGCGATCGTCGGGGAAGAAGTGGACTACGCGATCCAGCGCCTGGTTGGCGTTGTTCGCATGCAGGGTGCACAGCACCAGATGGCCGGTCTCGGCGAAGGCGATCGCGTGTTCCATCGTCTCGCGGGTGCGTACCTCGCCGATCAGGATCACGTCGGGCGCCTGGCGCAGGGTGTTCTTCAACGCATTTTCCCAGGTGTCGGTGTCGATGCCAACCTCGCGCTGGGTCACCACGCAGCCCTCGTGCTTGTGCACGAATTCGATCGGGTCCTCGATGGTGATGATGTGGCCGGTGGAGTTCTGGTTGCGATAGCCGATCATCGCCGCCAGCGAGGTCGATTTACCGGTGCCGGTGGCGCCGACGAACATGATCAGGCCGCGCTTGGTCATCGCCAGGGTCTTGACGATGGCCGGCAGGCTCAGCTCTTCGATGGTCGGGATTCGGGTTTCGATCCGGCGCAGCACCATGCCGACCTGGTTGCGCTGGTAGAAACAGCTCACGCGGAAGCGGCCGACACCTTGCATCGAGATCGCGAAGTTGCACTCGTGGGTCTTTTCGAACTCTTCGCGCTGGGTTGGCGTCATCACGTTGAGCACCATGTCGCGCGACTGCTGCGGCGTGAGCGGGCTCTGCGTGATCGGCTGAATCCGGCCGTTGACCTTCATCGACGGCGCGATGCCGGCGGTGATGAACAGGTCCGAGGCCTTCTTGTGCACCATCAGCTTGAGGAAACTGGAAAAGTCGACGTTGCTCATGGTGCTTTGCTCCGTTGCAATCTCGCGGCGTCGCGCGGCGCGCGGCCTTCGGGCGAGGGTTCAGGGTACATCGATCAGGGTACACAAGACCGCGCCGTCCGACGCCCCCCTATACCCTGAGCCCTGTACCCTGAACCCTGTTCCCCACTATTCAAACGTCTTCTTCTCTTTGGCGTAAGTCATCGCCTGCTGTCGCGTGATCAAACCGCGGCGCACCAGGTCCTGCAGGCACTGATCGAGGGTCTGCATTCCGTACTGCTGGCCGGTCTGGATCGACGAGTACATCTGCGCGACCTTGTCCTCGCGGATGAGATTGCGGATCGCGGGGATGCCGACCATGATCTCGTGCGCGGCGATGCGGCCGCCGCCGACTTTCTTCAGCAGCGACTGCGAGACCACCGCGCGCAGCGACTCCGACAGCATCGAGCGCACCATCGGCTTTTCGCCGGCGGGGAACACGTCGATGATGCGGTCGACGGTTTTCGCCGCCGACGAGGTATGCAGGGTGCCGAACACCAGATGCCCGGTTTCCGCGGCGGTCAGCGCGAGGCGAATGGTTTCGAGGTCGCGCAACTCGCCGACCAGGATGTAGTCGGGGTCTTCGCGCAGCGCCGAACGCAGCGCCTCGGTGAAGCCGTGGGTGTCGCGATGCACCTCGCGCTGGTTGAGCAGGCACTTCTGCGAGGTGTGCACGAACTCGATCGGGTCCTCGATGGTGAGGATGTGCGCGTACTCGTTCTTGTTCACATGGTCGACCATCGCCGCCAGCGTGGTCGACTTGCCGGACCCGGTGGGTCCGGTGACCAGGATCAGGCCCTGCGGCTGGTTGATCAGTTCCTTGAAGATCTTCGGTGCAGCGAGGTCTTCGAGGGTCAGTATCTCGGTCGGAATGGTGCGGAATACGGCACCGGCGCCACGGTTCTGGTTGAAGGCATTGACGCGAAAGCGCGCCAGACCGGGAATCTCGAAGGAGAAGTCGACCTCGAGGAACTCTTCGTAGTCGCGCCGCTGCTTGTCCGACATGATGTCGTAGATCAGCGAGTGCACGGACTTGTGGTCGAGCGCGGGGATGTTGATCCGGCGCACATCGCCATCGACCCGGATCATCGGCGGCAGGCCCGACGACAGGTGCAGGTCGGATGCCTTGTTCTTGACCGAAAACGCCAACAGTTCTGCGATGTCCATGCGGTTCCCCGGCGGCGCGAGGCCACCCCATGTCGATACCATGGACGCGATCGACCGCCTTTCGGCGATCCACCGTCGCGCCCTGCCGGTCCGAGTATAACCCCGCCCCACTGCCCCGGAACTACACCCCGTTCGCATGGCCAAACCGTTGACACTGGAAGAGATTTCCGCCCGTCTGAAAGCCGCGGGCCCGGTTGGGGCAAGCCCGGCCCGGCTGTTGGCCGTCAGCAAGACCCAATCCGTGGACGCGATCCGCGCGCTCGCGGCACAGGGCCAGCGCCATTTCGGCGAGAACTACGTGCAGGAAGCGTTGGCCAAGATCGAGTCGCTGGGCCCGCTCGATCTGGTCTGGCACCTGATCGGCCCGCTGCAGTCGAACAAGTGCCGCGAAGTGGCGACCCACTTCGACTGGCTGGAGTCGCTGGACCGACCCAAGCTGGTGCCTCTGCTGGCCCGCTTGCGCCCGCCGCAGCGTGCGCCGCTGAACGTGCTGGTGCAGGTCAACATCGATGACGAGCACAGCAAGTCGGGCTGTGCGCCGGACCAGGTGCTGCCGCTTTGCGCGCAGGTAGCCGCGGCGAGCGGACTGCTCTTGCGCGGCCTGATGGCGATCCCGGCACCGGTTCCGGACATGGCGCTGCGGCGTGCCGCGTTCCGCCGCATGCGCGCGCTGTTCGACACGGTACGCACGCAGTATCCACGCGTCGACACCTTGTCGATGGGCATGAGCGACGACTACGAACTGGCAGCCAGCGAGGGCGCGACCGAGGTGCGCATCGGCTCGGCGATGTTCGGCCCCCGCTCGACGACCTGAGCGGCACCCGCGCGGCAGGGATACCGCCCATTGGGCTTTGCCGGTAGCGCCCCCAGATCGCGGGCAGTGTGTGCAACATCGCCGCGACATCGTGGCGGGGCGTGGGACGCTATGCTCCAGATTCTCAGCCGTCACTGCAGCATCCTCCCCTCACCTGCCGCACCGCCCTCATGTCCACCCAAATCGCATTCATCGGCGGCGGCAACATGGCGCGCAGCCTGATCGGCGGCCTGGTCGCCCGAGGCCACGATCGCGCCGCCATCGTGGTCAGCGAGCCACAGCAGGGACTGCGCGATGCGCTCACGCGCGACTTCGGCATCGTTGCCGGCACCGACAATGCGGCTGCGGCCGCGGCTGCGGACACCATCGTGCTGGCGGTCAAGCCGCAGGTCATGCACGCGGTGTGCACCAGCATCCAGCCGGCGCTGGAAGGACGCCGACCCTGCATCGTGTCGATCGCCGCCGGCGTGCGCATCGCGCAACTGCAGCGCTGGCTCGGCGCTGGACTGCCGTTGATCCGCGCGATGCCCAACACGCCGGCATTGATCGGTGCGGGCATCACCGGCTTGACCGCCAACACCCACGCGACCGCCGCCGACCGCAATGCCGCGCAGACCGTGTTGCAAGCTGCCGGTCCTGCGGTCTGGATCGACGATGAGCGCCTGATGGACGCGGTGACGGCGGTCTCGGGCAGCGGACCGGCGTATTTTTTCCTGCTGATGGAAGCGATGCAGGCGGCCGCGATCCGCCAGGGACTGGCGCCGGATGCCGCGCGTACGCTGGTCGTGCATACCGCGCTGGGTGCCGCCCGCATGGCTGCCGAAAGCGGTGAATCCACCACCACGTTGCGCGAGCGCGTGACCTCCCCCGGCGGCACCACCCAGGCCGCGCTCGAAACCTTTGCCGCCGGCGGCTTGAACGCCCTGGTGGATGCCGCGATCGACCGCGCCACCGTGCGCGGACGCGAATTGTCCGACCTCATCGGAGACTGATGCATGGGCTATTTCACCAACGCCGGATCGCTGGTCGTATCGACGCTGTTCGGCATCGTGCTGTTCGTGCTGGTCCTGCGCGTGCTGCTGCAGGCGATCCGCGCCAATTTCTACAACCCGATCTGCCAGGCGCTGTACAAGATCAGCAACCCGATCCTGATGCCGGTGCAAAAGCTGCTGCCGGCATGGCGCGGGATCAACACCGGCGCGCTGCTGCTGGCGTGGGTGGTGGCGATCCTGTGGGTTGCAGCACTCGCAGCCCTCGCCGGCGGCTCGATCAGCCTGCTGGCGATGCTGGTGCTCGGTTTCGCCCATCTGCTCGGATTCTTCCTGCAGACGATGTTCTGGATCACCTTGATCAGCGTGCTGCTGTCGTGGTTCTCGCCCAGCGGCAGCAATCCCGCGGTACCGCTGCTGTCTGGCATCGCAGACATCGTGCTCAAGCCACTGCGCAAGCTGATCCCGCCGCTGGGTGGTTTCGACCTGTCGCCGGTGTTCGCCCTGCTCGGCTTGCGCCTGGCCACGATCCTGATCGTCGGGCCCATCACCCAGTTCGGGGCATCGCTGGCATGAAAGGCAACCACATGAATCGAATTCTTATGCGCCTGCTACCCCTGTTGGGCATGCTGCTGTTCGCCCATGCCGCGAGCGCGGCGAAGTTCGTCACCTTCGATCGCTTCGAGCTGCACCACAACGCGGTGCGCTCGGATTTCATCCCCGCCGAGGTGGCGGTGGCGCAAGGCATCTCGCGCTCGGCCTCGCGCGGACTGGTCAACATAGCCATCCTGCGCCGCGACGACAGTGGCGGCAAGGCGCCGTCGGAAGCGGTGATCACACTGACCGTGTTCAACCTCGCCGGGCAGTCGCAGGCGGTACGCATGCGCGCGGTACGCGAGCCCGATGCGCTGTACTACATCGGTGAGTTCCGCATCGCCGGCATCGATACCTACCGTTTCGAGGCGGAGATCGAGCCCGCCGGTGCGGCGCGCGCGTACAGCCTGCGCTGGTCTCAGGAACTGTTTGCCGATTGAATGCGGACACGCGAATGACCGAGTTTCTATTCGTGCGCCACGGGCAGGCGTCGTTCGGCGCGGCCGACTACGACGTACTGTCGGATCTCGGCCACACCCAATCGCGGCTGCTCGGCGAGTGGCTTGCCAGCCACCCGGAGCATCATTTCGATGCGGTCGCCAGCGGCAGTCTGCTGCGCCACCGCGATACGCTCGGCGGCATTCGCGCGGCCTACGCGGTGGCAGGGCGGCCACTGCCCGCTGCAGTCACGCTGCCCGCGCTCGACGAATTCGATCATCGCGCGGTGTTCGGCGCGTATGCGCAAACCCACGCCGACCATCCGATCGCGATCGCCGCCGAGCATGGCCGCTCGCAGGACCATCGCGCAGTCGGCCGCTTCCTGCGTGAGGCCCTGCTGGCGTGGACCCGCGGCGTGCTCGACCCGCACGTGCCGGAATCGTGGCCGGTGTTCGGCCAGCGCGTACGCGGCGCGGTCGCCGGGCTGCTCGCGCAGGCCGATGCGCCGCGGCGGGTACTGGTAGTGACCTCGGGCGGCGTGATGGCACAGCTGGCACAGCAGGCGCTGGCCGCACCCGATGCCACTGCCGTGGAGCTCAACCTGAGCGTGCGCAACAGCGCGCTGGCCGAATTCCGCGCGAGCGATGGCGGGTTGTCGATGTCGAGCTGGAACGCCATGCCGCATCTGGCTGCCGCCAGCCAGCGGGCCTTGTGGACGTTCTATTGAGGGCAGGTTCGCAGCCGCGGGCGCGGTGCCGATCATGTGCACGAGCGCGCCGCGCGCGCGACCGCGATGATCGGATACACGGTGCAGTCCGGATGGTGCGGTCGCGCACAGGGTGCGCTCCTGCATCGCACGAACCGTCGTTGTAGGAGCGCGCCATGCGCGCGTCCGCAGCGATCGGTGGCACGGTGGCATCCGGATGGGCCGGTCGCGCGCAGGGTGGCGCGCACGCCGTGGCCCGGTCGCGGGAACGCGACGTGCAGCGTTGCTCGCGTTACGCTAGACATCCCGCCTGCTGCGACGCTGCCATGTCCGATCTGTTCCCGCCCTCCGAACGCGCGCGCGCGCTGCGCGAACGCCTGCAACAGTTCATGGCCGAGGTCGTGGTGCCCGGCGAGGCGGACTATCACGCGCACACCGGGCAGCCCGCGCAGCGCTGGACGATTCCGCCGATCATGGAGCAGATGAAGGCGCAGGCGCGCGCGGCAGGCCTGTGGAACCTGTTCCTGCCGAACGCCGAACACGGCGCGGGCCTGAGCAATCTCGACTACGCGCCGCTGGCCGAGGAAATGGGCCGCTCGCTGATCGCGCCGGAGGCGTTCAACTGCAATGCGCCGGATACCGGCAACATGGAAGTGCTGCTGCACTACGGCTCGCCGGCACAGCAGGAACGCTGGCTCAAGCCGCTGCTGGCCGGCGAGATCCGCTCGGCGTTCGCAATGACCGAGCCCGCGGTGGCGTCGTCGGATGCGACCAATATCGCCGCGCGCATCCAGCGCGATGGCGATCACTACATCGTGCACGGCCGCAAGTGGTGGACCACCGGGGCGACCGATCCGCGCTGCGCGGTGTTCATCGTGATGGGAGTCACCGACACCGACGGGCCACCGCACGCCCGCCATTCGATGATCCTGGTACCGCGCGACACGCCTGGCGTGCAGGTGCTGCGACCGCTGACCGTGTTCGGCTACGATGATGCGCCGCATGGCCATGCCGAGATGCAGTTCGAGCAGGTGCGGGTGCCGGTTGACAACCTGCTGCTCGGCGAAGGTCGCGGCTTCGAGATCGCGCAGGGCCGCCTGGGTCCGGGGCGTATCCACCACTGCATGCGGCTGATCGGCCTGGCGCAGCGCGCACTCGAAGCGATGATCGTGCGCGCGCAGTCGCGCATCGCCTTCGGCAAACCGCTGGCCGCACAGGGCATGGCGCAGGAGGCGATCGCGCTGAGCCGCTGCGAGATCGAGCAGGCCCGGCTGCTGACCCTATCGGCCGCCGCGCAACTCGACCGGATGGGCAACAAGGGCGCGCGCGATGCGATCGGCATGATCAAGATCGTCGCCCCGCGCATGGCCTGCGCGGTGATCGACCGCGCGATCCAGCTGCATGGTGGCATGGGCGTATCGCAGGACACTTTCCTCGCCCATGCCTATGCCGGTGCGCGGTCACTGCGGCTGGCCGATGGTCCCGACGAGGTGCATATCGCATCGCTGGCCAAGGGCATGACGCGGCCGGCGCGCTGAACTTCAAGCTACGCCGACAGCGCAACCCGATGACGGACCCGCTCGCGATTGATATCGAACGCCTCGGCGTCTGGCTGGCCGATCACCTGCCCGGCTTTCGCGGCCCGCTGTCGGCGCACAAGTTCAAGGGCGGGCAATCGAATCCGACCTACCGGATCGATGCGCCCAGCGGCACCTACGTGCTGCGCCGCAAGCCGCCGGGCACCCTGCTCGCCTCGGCGCATGCCGTCGACCGCGAGTTCCGCGTGCTGCGCGCATTGCATGGCGCCCGCGTTCCGGTAGCGCAGCCTCTGGCGCTGTGCACCGATGCCACGGTGATCGGCTCGATCTTCTACGTAATGGCTTTTATCGAGGGCCGCATTTTCTGGGACCCGGCGTTGCCCGAGATTGCGCCGCCTGCGCGCGCGGCATATTTCGACGAGATCATGCGCGTGCTGGCGGCGATCCACCGGATCGACCCGGCCACCGTGGGGCTGGGCGACTACGGCAAGCCCGGCAACTACTTCGCGCGCCAGATCGCGCGCTGGACCGAGCAGTATCGCGCCAGCGAAACCGGCCGCCTCGATGCGATGGAGCAGCTGATCGAATGGCTGCCCGCACATTGCCCTGCCGATGACGGCAGCGCCTGTCTGGTGCATGGCGATTTCCGCATCGACAACCTGATCTTCCATCCGTCGGAACCACATATCCTGGCGGTGGTCGATTGGGAGCTGTCGACCCTCGGCCATCCGTTGGCCGATCTTGCGTATTTCTGCATGGCCCTGCGCTTGCCGCGTAATCCGGTGATCCCCGGCCTTGCGGGGATGGATCGCGAAGCCTTGTGCATTCCCTCGGAGTCAGCGCTGCTGGCCAGCTACGCCGAGCACAGCGGCAGGCCCGGTGTCGCGCACTGGCAGTTCTGCCTCGCGTTCAATTTCTTCCGACTCGCGGCCATCGCACAGGGCGTTCGCAAGCGCGCAGAACAGGGCAATGCATCCAGCGAACAGGCGCTCCGCGTAGGCCAGATGGCACACATGGTGGCCGCCGCCGGCGTGGCAATGACGACCGGCACGCAGCAGCCGGGTGCACCAGCTTGATATCCTCCACCCTCAACCCCTGCCGGACACCCGCCATGCGCCTGATCCGCAACGCCTCGTTCGCACTGTTCGCCGTCATGATCGGCGTGGCCGGGTGCAGCAAGAAAAAGGATCCCGACCAGCCGCTCGCCTTCGCGCCGGCCGATACCGTGTTCCTTGCCGGCAACCTCGAGGCGCTCCCCGAAGCGGCAATCGACGGCTGGTGGGTGAATGCCGCGCAGATGTTGCCGATCTACGAAAACAGCATCGACAGCACGCTGGCCAATCTCGACGCCAGGGATCCCGGCAGCGTGCCGGCGAAGGTGTTGCGCGCGCTGCGCGAGGAACTGCGTGGCAAGTTCAATCGCGCCGGCTGGCAGAGCCTCGGCTTTGGCAGCAACTCGTCTACGGCGATCTACGCGATCGGGCTGGTGCCGGTGCTGCGCATGGAATTGGGCGATGCCGATGCATTTCGCGCGCTGGTGGCGCGGATCGAAGCGAAATCGGGCACCAAGCTCGATATCCGTGAAGTTGCGGGCCAGTCCTATTGGCGCATGCTCGGCGACGACAGCAAGGCCGCCGTGGTGATGGCCGTGCAGGGCCAGCATCTGGTGGTGACCCTGGCACCGGCCGAGCCGAGCGAAGCGCTGCTGCGCCAGCTTCTGGGCATCGACCGTCCGTCGAGCAATGCGCTGGAGTCCGGCACCCTGGCCAAGTTCAACGACGAAACCAAGTTCTTGCCCTACGGCAGCGGCTACATCGATTTCGTGCGTCTGGCCGCCGCACTGACCGGCGAGCGCAGCCCGATCGAACAGGAATTCCTGCGCGCGCTCGGCGTCGACGCCGCAGTCACTGCGGTCAGCCCGGCCTGCCGCACCGAATATGCAGCACTGGCCGCCGCCGTGCCGCGCCTGTCCTACGGCTACGGTGCGCTGGATGCCAAGTCGATGGACCTGCGCTACCGGCTGGAAGTCGCACCCGCGCAAGGCAAGGCGCTGGCGGGCCTGTCGGCCGACGTCCCGGGTCTCGATGGCTCGGGTGAAGGCCTGTTCGACTTCGGCTTCGCGCTCGATCTGGACGCATTCGCCGGGTTCGTGAATTTGCGCGCAGCAGCGCTGGCCGCAGCGCCGTTCGAGTGCGAATCGCTGCGCGAGTTGAACGCCGGGGTCGCCAAGATCAACGCCGATCTGGCCAATCCTGCGGTGTTCATGGCCGGCGCGGCGGTCAATGGCTTTTACCTTTCGCTGTCGCAGCTGGAGCTGCCCGAGGGCGGCGCACCGGTGGTGCAGGGCAAGCTTGCGGTTGGATCGGACAATCCGCAGTCGCTGTTGTCGATGGCTGGTGGATTCCTGCCGCAGCTGTCGGCTTTGAACCTGCAGGTCGGTGCAGCGCCAGTCGCGCTGCCAGCCGGTCTGCTGCCGCCAACAGCGCCACCCGCGCACGTGGTGCTGGCCAAGAACGCGTTGGCGATCTCGCTTGGCCAGGGCGAGGAGGCTGGCTTGGCCGCGTTCGCCAGTGCGCCAGCCGGCGATCCATCGCCGCTGCTGTATTACGGTGTCGACTCGCGCGGCATGAAGGTGTTTCTCGAGGCGCTACGCCGGGCCAGCGAGGCCTCGCTGGCGACAGCGGCAGCCGCGCAGGGCGATGCGCAAGGCGGCAGCGATGCGCAGACCGCGGCAGAAGCTGGCGCCGATCTGGAAGAACTGCGCAACGCCGTCGCCATCCTGCAAGCGGTCGAGGACAGCTACGCGGAATCGATGGATCGGGTCGACTTCAGCGTCTACGCGACCCTGCAGGGCATCGAAGCGCGCTACGTGATCGATCTGAAATGATCCGCGGTGGCGCGCTGGCGCTGTTGCTGGCCAGCGGCATTGCCAACGCCAGCGGCTGGCAGGCGGACGTTGATGCCAACGGCCTGCGCACCGCGTGGAGCGCCGGCGAGGCGAGCGTGGGCGCAGCCCAGACCACCGCCACGGTGACCCTGCAATGCCGTCCCGGATCGGAGGGTACGGTGAGCTGGTTGCTCGCCATCGACGGCAGCGCAGGGCTGGGTTTCGGCTTCAGCGCCTTCGAGGGCCCGAACGCCGCTGCTGCGGCGCTGCCGCTCGCGGCGATCGAGGTCAGCGGCGGCATGCTGCGCCCGCGGGTGAGCGGCGCGCTCTCCGGCTACTACGACGGCGCCGACCGTTTCGTGTTCGCATTCTCGGCACCCGCCACCGCGGCCAGCGAAGCGGCGTTGGTGGCCGATGCGATCGGTGCGAAGTCGGGCGCGCTGGAATGGCGCGTGAGCGATTTCGGCGCGCGCGACAACATTCTCAGCGCTCGCTTCGCGCTCGACGGAGCAGCCCCGCTGCTGCACGAGACCATGATGGGCTGCGGCCCGCCACCGGCGATCGGAAGCGCCGAACGCGATGCGTGGCGCGGTCGCAATCCGCTGGCGATCGATCTGTTCGCGCAGCGCGCGGTGCAGTGGCGGCTCAAGGGCCTGCTGGGCAGCGGCTACACGGCAGCGTTGGAGCGACTGGCGCGTGCCGAGCCGGTTGGCGTGGATGGCGACACCCTGTTCGTGCTCGCGCCCGACGCGCTGGCACCGCGCAGCGGCATCGCGATCATGTTTCGCGGCGATGAAACCGAAATCGTGATCATCGACGATGGTGCGATCGGGCGCCGCACCAGCCGCAGCGGGGCGATCTCGGCACCGCCGCCGGTGCGCGACTTCGTGGCGGCACGAGTCGCGGTCGATTGAGCCGCA
>JBBSDI010000036.1:0-17187 GCA_038249585.1 Lysobacterales bacterium
ATCGATGACCCGACTCGTAGTCGCACTGTTGTTTGCCGCGCTGCTGTCCGGCTGTGCAGCCGCCGTCATCGGTGGTGGAGTTGCGGTTGGCGCCGCGCGCGACCGCCGCAGTTTCGGCACCGTGCTCGACGACAGCAACATCGAGCTGAGTGCCTATAACGCGGTCAACCAGGACAAGGAGCTGGCGCTGAAGAACAACGTCGGCATCGTGGTCCACAACGGCGTCATGCTGCTGGTCGGCGAGGTGCGCACGGCCGAGCTGCGCGAGCGTGCGGAGTCGCTCGCTGGCGGTTTGGAGGGCGCTCGCCGCATCGTCAACGAGATCAGCGTCGAGGAGCCGACCGGGTTCGGCTCGGCCACCCGCGACCGCTGGCTGACCCTGCGGGCGAAGACCGCGTTGCTCGACATTGTCGATATCGAGGACTTCGATCCGAGCCGGGTCAACATCACCACCCAGAACAGCACGGTCTATCTGATGGGCCTGGTCACAGTCGAGGAGGCCGAACGGGTGGTTGCGATCACGCGCGGCGTGCCGGGCGTGGTGCAGGTGGTCAAGGTGTTCGAGTACATCGAATAGGCCGCACGCTGTTGCCGGCATGCCGGCGCCGCGCAGATGGCATGGCTGGCGATGGCAGCAGCTCCTCCGCTGGCATGGCTGGCGATGGCAGCGCATTCTCCCTGTGGGAGCTGCCATGGCAGCGACAGCAGTCGCGGCTGAAGCGAAGGTTGCCTTCGCCGTCATGCCGGCTCCTACAGACCTCTCGACTGGTTCAGAGCCTCGCAAACGGAAAAAGTGCGGAGTGGGCCGATAAGCCGGGTTCTGTTCGACGGCGCAACCCGCCGGCGCGACAGTCATTCATCTGGGCCGCCCGTCACCGGACGGCTCAAGCGACCTACCCGGAAGCAGCGCGGGCCACGCCAATGCTTCCCTATTTGGTCTTGCTCCCGGTGGGGTTTGCCGTGCCGCTGAGTGTTGCCACCAGCGCGGTGCGCTCTTACCGCACCATTTCACCCTTACCAGCAGGTTGCCCTGCTTCGGCGGTTTGTTTTCTGTTGCACTTTCCGTCGGCTCGCGCCGCCCAGGCGTTACCTGGCACCGTGCCCTGAGGAGCCCGGACTTTCCTCGATGCGCGATAAAGCGCACCGCGACTGTCTGGCCTACTCCGCTCCCCAGTCTAGCCGCTTTCCCCGCCGGCAGATTTCAACGCGACCCGACACGCCGATCTGCGAGCACGCGCGGCGCGGCCATCAGTTGCATCGGTAGCGCCCTGTAACGACCGGCAGGAAAAGCCGATTCCGCCCGCTTTTCGCCATTGACAGTCTCAGAACCCGAGACTAAGGTGGGCAGTAGTGGTAAATGCGGGAAAAATGTGGGTTTTCTTGGGTGACCATGTTTCAGGGCGAGACCGCAATCACGATCGACGAAAAGGGCCGGATGACCATTCCGACCGCTTATCGGGAGCTCGTGGCTGGTGCTTGCGAAGGTCGTCTGATCGCCACCTACAACCCGTTCGAGAGCGGTTGCCTGTGGCTGTTTCCGCCCAAGGAGTGGAACACCGTGCGCGACCAGGTAGTGGCACTGCCCACCGCCAAGGCCGTGCACCGCAATCTGCAGATGAAGCTGGTCGGTGCGGCCTCGCCGCTGGATGTCGATGGCAACGGCCGGGTGCTGCTGCCCGCGAGCCAGCGCACGGCGGCCGGCATCGAGCGCAAGGCGGTACTGCTGGGCATGGGCACGCGCTTGGAGTTGTGGAGCGAAACCGCGCACCTTGCCAAGGTCAGGGAAACCATCGTCGAGGAGCAGATCACGCCAGAAATGGCGGGCCTGCGCCTGTGAGCGCGACGCCGCAGGGGCGGCGCGCGGCAGGCGAGGGCGCAGGCAGCGCGGTCGGCGGCCATGTTCCGGTGCTGCTCGACGAAGCGGTGGCGGCGCTGGCGGTGCAGGCGGCGGGTGTGTACCTGGATGGCACCTTCGGTCGCGGCGGTCACGCGCAGGCGCTGCTGGAGCGCTTGGGCGACGCTGGACGTCTGCTGTTGATGGACAAGGATCCGGATGCGATCGCGGTCGCGCGCGAGCGCTGGGGTGTCGATCCGCGGGTGCGGATCCGGCACGACAGCTTCGCGCAGCTGGCCGATTGGGATGAGACCCGCGACGGACTCGACGGCGTGCTGTTCGATCTGGGGGTTTCCTCGCCGCAGCTGGATGTCGCACAGCGCGGCTTCAGCTTCCAGTCCGATGGCCCGCTCGACATGCGGATGGACACCACGCGCGGGACCAGCGCGGCGCAGTGGTTGGCGCAGGCCGCCGAACGCGAGATCGCCGATGCCCTGTGGCAATACGGCGAAGAGCGCGAGAGCCGCCGCATCGCACGCGCGCTGGTGTTGCTGCGCGCGGAAACGCCGCTGACCACCACCCGCGAACTGGCCGAGCTGGTCGCGCGCACCGTGCGTTCGCGCGAGCCGGGCAAACACCCCGCGACGCGCACGTTCCAGGGCCTGCGCATCGTGGTCAACAGCGAGCTCGACGAGCTCGCTGCCGGTTTGCAGGCAGCGCTCGCACGTCTGAAAGCAGGCGGCCGGCTGGCGGTGATCAGCTTCCATTCGCTGGAGGATCGGGTGGTCAAACGATTCATCCGCGACGAGTCGCGCGCGCCGGCTGCAGGGCGTCGTGGCCTGCCGCCGCCGCCGGATGCGCCGCGCTTGCGCCTGCGTGCGCTGGGCGATGCGGTCAAACCGTCGGCGGCCGAAGTCTCGCGCAATCCGCGCTCGCGCAGCGCGGTGCTGCGGATAGCCGAGCGTCTGCCATGAAGCCGGTCGCGCTGTTCGCATGGCTGGTGCTGCTGGCAGCAGCAGTGATCGGCGCGCTGGGCGTGGTGTATGCGCGCCAAGAGAGTCGGCGGCTGTTCGTGGCGCTGACCGCGCTGGAGACCGCGCGCGACGAGTTGAACATCGAGTTCGGTCGACTGCAGCTCGAGCAGGCGACCTGGGCAGATACGAATCGAATCGAAAAGATCGCGCGTGGCGAGATCGGGATGGATTTCCCGGCGCCTGCAGCGACCAGGGTAATCCGGCGGTGAGGGGGAAAACCAACGCCATGCACTGCAGACTGCATAACGCAGCGGGTGCTCGAAGATCGCGCGGGCGCGTACGCGTCCGCGGCGGTCCGGCGTGGGTGCAGCTCCGCTGGATCGCCGAACCGCCCGCCAGTCCTGCCGCGCTCGCGCGCGGCAGGACTGGCGCGTGGGCGGCGCGCCGGCGAAGCTGCCGATGAGACCCGGCCCCGCGTCCGCCATCAAGACCCCGCAGGTCCGCACGCGTCTGCGCGTGCAGGGCCTGGCCATGCTGCTGGTGTTGGGTTCGACCGCACTGATCGTGCGCGCGGTCGACCTGCAGGTGGTGCGCAAGGAGTTCTACCAGGACCAGGGCGAGCAGCGCTTCGTGCGCGAGCGCGCGATTCCGGTCTCGCGCGGCATGATCGTCGATCGCAACGGCGAGCCGTTGGCGGTATCGACCCCGGTGGAGTCGATCTGGGCACAGCCAGCACAGCTGCTCGCGCACCGCGAGCGGATCGCCGAGCTGGCGCTCGCGCTGGGTGTCGATGCGGCCGAATTCGAACGCCGGCTGGACGCTCGCGCAGGCAAGGAGTTCGTCTACCTGCGTCGCCATCTGGCACCCGACGAAGCGGCCCGGATCATGGCGCTCGACGTGCCGGGCGTGAACGTGCAGCGCGAATTCCGCCGCTACTACCCGGCCGGCGAGATGCTCGCCCACGTGCTGGGATTCACCAACATCGACGATCACGGCCAGGAAGGCCTGGAGCTGGCCTTCGACGACTGGCTGACCGGCACGCCGGGCTCCAAGCGCGTGATCCAGAACCGCCGCGGCGACGTGGTGGAGAACGTCGAGCTGATGCGCGAGCCGCAGCCGGGCCGCGACCTGCGTCTGTCGATCGATCGCCGCCTGCAGTACCTGGCCTATCGCGAACTGGTCGCGGCGGTGTCCGAGCATCAGGCGCGCGCCGGCAGCATGGTGATCATCGACGTGCGCAATGGCGAGATCCTCGCGATGGCCAACTGGCCATCGTTCAATCCCAATGCGCGCGGCAGCAGCGATCCGCAGGCGCGACGCAACCGCGCCGTCACCGACGTGGTCGAGCCCGGTTCAGTGGTCAAGGCGCTGACCGTTGCCGCCGGCCTCGAAAGCGGCAAGTTCAAGCCCGACACGATCATCGACACCACGCCAGGTTGGATGCCGGTGGGCAATCACGTGGTGCGCGATGTGCGCAACTACGGGCCGATCGATCTGACCCGTCTGCTGACTAAGTCGAGCAACGTCGGCGCGACCCGCATCGCGCTGCAGCTGGGCGACGATCACCTGTACGACATGTTCCATCGCTTCGGTTTCGGTCAGGCGACCGGCTGCGGTTTTCCCGGCGAATCGGCCGGCGTGTTGGCGCCCTCGCGCGGCCGCGGCCTGGTCGAGAAAGCCACGATGTCCTACGGCTACGGCCTGTCGGTGACGCCACTGCAACTGGCGCAGGCCTACGCCGCACTCGGCAACGGCGGGCGCCTGCGCGCGCCGACCTTTGTCGCCGGCAGTGTGTCGACCGATGCCGCGGTGCTCGATCCGCAGATCGCACGCAGCGTGATCGAGATGCTCGGCCACGTGGTGACCGAGGGCTCCGGCCGCAAGGCTGCGGTGCTGAACTACCTGGTCGCCGGCAAGACCGGCACCTCGCGCAAAGCTGCGGCAGGTGGCTATCAGAGCCGCTATGTCAGCGTATTCGCAGGCCTCGTACCGGCATCCGCGCCGCGTCTGGCCGCGGTGGTGGTCATCGACGATCCGCAGGGCGAGTTCTACTACGGTGGCCTGGTCGCGGCACCCGTGTTCGGCCGCGTGATGCCCGGCGCACTGCGCCTGCTCGACGTCACGCCCGACAACCTCGCGCCGGCGTCGGCCGACATCATGCCCAATCCGTTCAGCGCGCCGGTCATCCCCAGCTCGGCGGCCGACGACTCGCCGTTCGCCGAAGCGGTGCAGCCATGAGCGCCATGCCGCGCACGCTGCAGTCGCTGATCGACGGCTACGCCGACGCCGGCAGCGCGGGCGTGCTGCCGGTCTCCGGTCTGTGCCTGGACAGCCGTGCCGTGGTCGCCGGCGATGTGTTCGTGGCGCTGGCCGGCTCGCGCGCGCACGGCATCGAGCATGCCGCCGGGGCGGTCATTCGCGGCGCCAGTGCGGTGCTCTTCGAACCACCTGCAACGCCCGCAGAGCTGCCGATTCCGGTCATCGCGGTGCCCGATTTGCGGCGCAGGCTGGGCGCCATCGCCGATCGCTGGTACGGCTCGCCGTCGCAGGCGCTGAGCGTGATCGGAATCACCGGCACCAACGGCAAGACCTCGACGGTGCAATTGCTGGCGCAGGCGCTGACGCTGCTCGGCAGAACTGCCGCGACCATCGGCACGCTTGGCGCCGGCCTGCATGGCCGCACCAGCGATGGCGAGCGCACCACGCCCGATGTGATCTCGGTGCATCGGATGCTGGCGCAGTTCGTCGCCGCCGGCGCGGACTGCGTGGTGATGGAAGTGTCCTCGCATGCACTCGACCAGGGTCGGGTCGATGCGGTCGCCATCGACATCGGCGCATTCACCAACCTGACCCGCGATCACCTCGACTACCACGCCACGATGGACAACTACTACGCCGCCAAGGCGCGCTTGTTCCAGCGCGAAGGGCTGGCCACCGCGGTGATCAATGTCGACGACCCGGCCGGTCGGCAGCTGCTCGCGGACGGCCCGCGTGCAGCGCAGGTCCTGACCTGTAGCGCTGCTGGCGATTCCGCAGCCGATCTGCGTGCAAGCGACCTGCAGGCCTCCGCTGCCGGCATCCACTTTCGTCTGCGTACGCCGTGGGGCAGCGGCGCACTGGAATCGCCGCTGCTGGGGCGATTCAACGTCGACAACCTGCTCACGGTCGCGGCCTGCCTCGGCGCGCTCGGCATCGACTTCGCGCGCAGTCTCGCCGTGCTTGGCCAATTGACTGCCGTCGCGGGACGCATGAACCGCATCGGTGGCGACGGTCGTGCGCCGCTGGTGGTCATCGACTACGCGCACACCCCGGATGCGCTCGAGCAGGCGCTGCAAAGCCTGCGCGCGCATACCGCCGGCCGCCTGCTGTGCGTGTTCGGCTGCGGTGGCGAGCGCGATACGGGCAAGCGTCCGCAGATGGGCGCGATCGCCGAACGTCTGGCCGACGTAGTGGTACTGACTGACGACAATCCGCGCAGCGAAAGCGGCGCTGCGATAGTGGCTGCAATCCTCGCCGGCTTGCAGCATCCGGATCGGGTACGCATCGAACGCGATCGCGCGAGTGCGATTGCGCTCGCCGTGGCGATGGCCGGTGCCACCGATACGGTTCTGATCGCCGGCAAGGGACACGAGACCTACCAGGAAGTCGCCGGCGCGCGCCGCCCGTTCGACGACCTGCGCTGCGCGCATGCAGCGCTAGAGGCCTGCGCATGATCCGCGAGCGCATCGCCACTGCCGCGGCCTGGATGGGTGGATCGCTGCTGGGCAGCGATGCTGCGTTCGCCGGCGTGTCCACCAACAGTCGCAGCGTGCCTGCCGGCGCGCTGTTTTTTGCCCTGCGCGGCGAGCACGTGGACGGCCATGCGTATGTGGCCGATGCTGCGCGTCGTGGCGCTGCCGCGGCAGTGGTGCAGCGCGCACAGGGCGAGGCGGGCATCGCACAGATCGTGGTCGCCGACACCCAGGCAGCGCTGGCCGAACTCGCGCGCCACTGGCGCCAGCGACTGCCCGCACAAGTCGTGGCGGTCACCGGTTCCAACGGCAAGACCACCACCAAGACCCTGATCGCCGCAATCCTGCATCTGGCCGGCCGCACCGCATCCACGCCGGGCAACTTCAACAACGAGATCGGTCTGCCGCTGAGCGTGCTCGCGCTCGATCGCGAGGTCGACTACGCGGTGCTCGAGATGGGTGCGGGCAAGCCCGGCGACATCCACTATCTGGTGCGCATCGGCCAGCCCGATGTCGCGCTGATCACCAATGTCGGGCCCGCGCATCTGGAGCGCCTGGGCAGCGTCGAGGGCGTTGCGCGCACCAAGGCCGAAATCTACGAGGGCCTCGGTCGCGACGGCATTGGCGTGGTCAATGCCGACGATCCCTTCGCGCCGTACTTCCGCCAACTGCTCGGACTGCGCACACGGGTGGAGTTCGGACTCGATACTGCGAGCGCGGTGACCGCCACCGGGCTTGCGCTGGGCGAGCGCAGCCATTTCACCCTGGTCACGCCGGTCGGCGAGGTGGCGATCGACTTCGGGCTGCCAGGTCGCCACAACGTGATGAATGCGCTGGCCGCCGCCGCGGCCGCACATGCGCTGGGTATTCCGTTGGAAACCATCAAGCGTGGTATCGAAGCCGCGCCCGATGTCGCCGGTCGCATGACGCGCCACACCTCGCGGCATGGCTGGGTGCTGTTCGATGACAGCTACAACGCCAACCCGGCGTCGGTGATGGCGGGCATCGCGACTCTGGTCGCGGGTGCCGACGGCGGCGAGGCGTGGCTGGCGCTGGGCGACATGAGAGAGCTCGGCTCGCGAGAGACCGCAATGCACGCCGAGGTTGGCCGCCACGCGCGCGAGTCGGGCATCACCCGCATGTTCACCGTCGGGCCGCTGGCCGCACATGCCGCGGCCGCCTTCGGCCCGCATGCGCAGTCGTATCCGGATCGCACGAGCCTGGCGAGCGACCTGTCGCGCGCGCTCAAGCCGGCTGTGCGCGTGCTGGTCAAGGGATCGCGCAGCTCGGGCATGGAGCGCGTGGTCGATGCGGTGCTCGCAGCGCACGGCATGCGCACGCAGGAGGGCCACCATGCTGCTTGAACTGGCGCGCCTGCTCGAACAGGAGTTCAGCGGCTTCAATCTGTTCCAGTACCTGACCTTCCGCTCGATCCTGGCAGCGCTCACCGCGCTTGGGGTATCGCTGCTGCTGGGACCGCGTTTCATCCGCAAGCTCGCGGCGATGAAAGTCGGCCAGCCGATCCGCGACGATGGTCCGAAGAGCCACTTCTCCAAAGCCGGCACGCCGACCATGGGCGGCACCCTGATCATCACCGCGATCAGCGTGGCGACCCTGCTGTGGGCGGATCTGTCGAACCGCTACGTGTGGATCGTGCTGTTCGTGATTTTCGGCTTCGGTTTCGTCGGCTGGCTCGACGACTGGCTGAAGCTTGCCAAGAAAAATCCCAAGGGTCTGTCGGCGCGCTGGAAATACCTGCTGCAGTCGGTGTTCGGAACGATCGCGGCACTGTGGCTGTACTTCAGCGCCGACGTGCCCGCCGCCACCACCCTGATCGTGCCGGTGATCAAGGAGATCGCGATTCCGCTGGGTCTGCTGTTTCCGGTAATGGCCTATTTCTGGATCGTGGGTTTCTCCAATGCGGTGAACCTCACCGATGGTCTGGATGGCTTGGCCATCGTGCCCTCGGTGATGGTCGCCGGTGCACTGGGCATCTTCGCCTACGTGGCGGGCAACAGCGTATTCAGCGAATACCTGCAGGTGCCCTACGTGCCCGGCGCGGGCGAGCTGTCGATCATCTGCGGCGCGCTCGCCGGCGCAGGACTCGGATTCCTGTGGTTCAACACCTACCCCGCGCAGGTGTTCATGGGCGATGTCGGTGCGCTGGCGGTGGGGGCGGCGATCGGCACCATCGCGGTGATCACGCGCCAGGAACTGATCCTGGTCCTGATGGGCGGGCTGTTCGTGATCGAAACCCTGTCGGTGATCCTGCAGGTGGCCAGCTTCAAGCTGACCGGGCGGCGCATCTTCCGGATGGCACCGATCCACCATCACTTCGAACTGAAGGGTTGGCCCGAGCCGCGCGTGATCGTGCGCTTCTGGATCATCAGCGTAGTGCTGGTGCTGATGTCGCTGGCCACCTTGAAGGTGCGCTGAGATGACCTTCGATTGGCGCCAATCGGTACAGGCCCTGCGCCGCGAGGAGCTCACCGGCGAGTACGACCTGCCGTTGCTGCTGGCCACGCTCACGCTTGCAGCCTTCGGCCTGGTGATGGTGGCCTCGGCTTCGATCGCGATCGCGGACGCCGATGGCCTGCGCGCTTTCCACCACCCGATCCGGCAGGCGGTGTTCCTCGGCATCGGCGCGGTGCTTGCGGCGATCGCGATGCGCGTGCCGCTGGTGCGTCTTGAACACAACAGCCGGCTGATGCTGCTGGTGATCTTCCTGCTGCTGCTGGCCGTACTGGTGCCGGGACTGGGACGGCGGGTCAATGGCGCGTCGCGCTGGCTGAATCTGGGCTTCATGGGCTTTCAGGTGGTCGAGGCGGTGAAGCTTTTGCTGATCGTCTACCTGGCCAGCCACCTGGTGCGCTTTTCGACCCGCGTGCGCACCTCGATGCTTGGCATCCTCAAACCGCTCGGCGTAGTGGCCGCGATCGTGGGATTGCTGCTGCTGCAGCCGGATTTCGGCTCGGCCGTGCTGATCTGCGCGATCGCCGGCGGCATGCTCTGGCTGGCCGGCGCACGCGCCCGCGATCTCGGTGGACTGGCCCTGCTCGGCATGCCGGTGATGGCGATCGCGGCGATCGCGGAGCCCTATCGGGTCAAGCGGCTGACCTCGTTCCTTGATCCCTTCGCCGATCCATTCAACGACGGCTTCCAGTTGTCGCAGGCGCTGATCGCGGTCGGTCGCGGCGAGTGGTTCGGGGTCGGACTCGGCGCCTCGGTGCAGAAGCTGTACTACCTGCCGGAGGCCAATACCGACTTCATCCTCGCGGTGATCGCCGAGGAGCTCGGGCTGGCCGGGATCGTTCTGGTGCTGGTGCTGTTCGGCATCGTGTGTGCGCGCGCATTCAAGATCGGTCTGCGTGCGGTCGAACAGGGACAGGCCTTCGCCGGATACTGCGCCTTCGGTGTCGGTCTGTGGCTGTCGGTGCAGGCGCTGGTATCGGTCGGCGTCAACCTCGGGGTGCTGCCGACCAAGGGCCTGACCCTGCCGCTGATCAGCGCCGGCGGATCTTCGCTGATCATGACCTGCGCGGCACTCGGCCTGGTGCTGCGGGTCAGCTACGAAGTGTCGCAGCGCGCTGCCGAAATCGCGCTCGAGCGCGAAGCCGAGCAGCTCGTCGGGGCGCTGACATGAGCGCGCCGGTGATGATCATGGCCGGTGGCACCGGTGGCCATATCTTCCCGGGGCTGGCGGTGGCTGCAGTGCTGCGCGAGCGTGGCGTGCCGGTGATCTGGCTGGGCTCGGCGCATGGGCTGGAAAACACCCTGGTGCCCGCTGCCAACCTGCCGCTGGAGCGGGTTGGAATCTCCGGTTTGCGCGGCAAGGGGCTGCGGCCGCTCATGGCGATGCCGTGGCGACTGACTCGCGCCGTGGTCGAGGCCCTGAGAATATTCAAACGCCATCGCCCGCGCGCCGCCATCGCCTTCGGCGGATTCGCCGCCGGCCCGGGTGGGCTTGCCGCGCGCATGAGCGGCGTGCCGCTGCTGGTGCACGAACAGAATCGCGTACCGGGCTATACCAATCGCATCCTCGCGCGGCTGGCGCGTCGCGTGCTGTGCGGTTTTCCGGATGCCTTTGCGCAGCGTGGCGAAACGGTCGGCAATCCGGTGCGCGCCAGCATTGCAGCGATCGTGCCGCCAGCACAGCGCTTTGCTGCGCGCGAGGGCGCGCTGCGGCTGCTGGTGCTGGGCGGCAGCCAGGGCGCGCGCGCGCTCAATGCCGCAGTGCCCGTGGCACTGGCGCAGGTGCCGGCGGGCAGCGTCGAGGTCTGGCATCAGGCCGGGCGTGCGCTGATCGACGCCGCGCGCGCGAGCTATGCCGAACATCGTCTGACTGCACGGGTCGATCCATTCATCGACGACATGGCTGCGGCCTATGCATGGGCCGATGTGGTGATCTGTCGCTCCGGCGCGCTGACCTTGGCCGAGCTGTGCGCAGCCGGCGTGGGTTCAGTACTGGTGCCGTTTCCGTTCGCGGTCGATGACCACCAGACCCGCAATGCGCAGTATCTCATCGAGCGCGGTGCCGCGATCCTCGAGCCCGAGGGCCCGCAGTTGGCGGTGGCCCTCGCGCAGGTCCTGATCGACCTCGGGCGCGATCGCGCGCTGGTGCTGGGCATGGCCGAGGCCGCGCGTCGACTGGCCACCCCGGACGCGGCCATGCAGATCGCCGATGCGTGCATCGCGGAGTCGCGGCCATGACCCTGCGACGCATGGCCGAACACGCCGACCTGATGCGCGCCTATGCGCGCGTGCACTTCGTCGGCATCGGTGGTGCGGGCATGAGCGGCATCGCCGAGGTGCTGGCCACCCTCGGCTACCAGGTGTCGGGATCGGATCTGGGCGAGAGCGCGGTCACCCACCGCCTCGCCGCTGCCGGCGTGCGCGTGCATCGCGGCCACGCCGCGGCCCATGTCGCCGACGCCGACGTGCTGGTGGTCTCCAGCGCGATCGCCGCGGACAATCCCGAACTGCTCGCCGCGCGCGAGCGCCGCATCCCGGTGGTGCCGCGCGCGGAAATGCTTGGCGAGTTGATGCGCCTGAAGACCGGCATCGCGGTGGCAGGCACCCACGGCAAGACCACCACCACCAGCCTCGCGGCGTCGGTGCTGGCCGAGGGTGGTCTGGATCCCACGTTCGTGATCGGCGGCCAGCTCAATTCCGCCGGCACCAATGCGCGACTCGGCCAGAGCCGCTTCCTGATCGCCGAGGCCGACGAGAGCGATGGCTCGTTCCTGCTCCTGCAGCCATCGATCGCCGTGATAACCAACATCGATGCCGATCACCTGGAAAACTACGGTGGCGATTTCGAGCAGGTGCGGCAGGCGTTCGCCGATTTCCTGCACCACCTGCCGTTCTATGGCCTGGCGATCCTGTGCATCGACGATGCCGAAACCGCAGCGCTAGCCAAGCAGACCCCGCGCAACGTGATGACCTACGGCGAAGCGTCGGAAGCGGATGTGCGCGCCAGCAACGTGCGCCAGCACGGCTTTGCGATGCATTTCGACCTGCACCTTCCCAAGCGCGATGCCGCCGTGCCGGTGGTGCTCGACCTGCCGGGTCGGCACAACGTGCTCAATGCGTTGGCCGCCGCCGCGATCGGCTGGCAGCTCGGCGTCGACGAGAACGCCATTGCGCGCGCATTGGCCGGTTTCCGCGGCGTCGGCCGGCGCTTCCATCGGCATGGCCAGATCCGCGTCGGCGACGGGCACGCGATGTTGATCGACGACTACGGCCACCATCCACGCGAACTGGCGGCGGTGTTCGACGCAGCACGCGGCGGCTGGCCGGAGCGACGCCTGGTGGTGGCATTCCAGCCGCATCGCTACACGCGTACCCGCGATCTGCTCGACGACTTCGCCGAGGTGCTCGCGCAGGTCGACGTGCTGGTGCTCACCGAGGTCTATCCGGCCGGCGAGAGTCCGATCGCGAACGCCGACGGCAAGGCGCTGGCGCGCGCGGTGCGCGCGCGCGGCCGCGTCGATCCGGTGCTGGTCAAGACCGCGCGCGACTTGCCCGCAGCGCTGGCCCCGCTGGCCCGCGACGGCGACCTGATCCTGCTCATGGGTGCTGGCGACATCGGCCATGTAGCCGCCGATCTTGCTGCGGCTGGCGCCCTGCCGGAGGTCCACGCATGAGCCGCATCGCGCAGGCACAGGCCTTTGGTCGCGTCGCCGTAGCACTCGGCGGCACGTCGTCGGAGCGCGAGGTCTCGCTCAACTCTGGCGCCAACGTGCTGGCAGCGCTGCGCGCGCGCGGCATCGATGCGCAGCCGATCGACGGCATTCCGGCCCTGATCGCAGCCGCGCAGCGCGGCGAGATCGACCGCGTGTTCAACGTGCTGCACGGCCATCGCGGCGGCGGCGAGGACGGCGTGCTGCAGGGTGCGTTGGACGCACTCGGCGTGCCCTGCACCGGCTCCGGCGTGCTCGCCTCGGCGCTGTCGATGGACAAGATCCGCAGCAAGCAGGTGTGGCTGGCGCTGGGCCTGCCGACCCCGCGCTACGTGCGCCATGCCGCAGGCAGCGATATGCGTGCAGCGATCGCCACGCTGGGACTGCCGGTGGTGGTCAAGCCCGCCAACGAAGGCTCCAGCGTTGGCATCAGTCGTGTGTTCAGCGCCGACGACCTGCCGGCGGCGATCGAGCTGGCCGCGCGCTACGACGGCGAGCTGCTGATCGAGCAGTTGATCGTCGGCGAGGAGTACACCGTCGGCGTACTCGGACGCGAGTCGCTGCCCTCGATCCGCATCGTGCCGCCCGGCGAGTACTACGACTACCACGCCAAGTATATCTCCGACGATACGCAGTACATCTGCCCCGGTCTGGATGGTGCGGCAGAAGTAGCGCTGCGCGCGCTCTCGCTGGCAGCCTTCGATGCGCTCGGCTGTGCCGGCTGGGGCCGGGTCGACGTGATGCGCGATCGCGCGGGCGGCAACTGGCTGCTGGAGGTCAATACCGCGCCGGGCATGACCAGCCACAGCCTGGTGCCGAAGGCCGCGCACGCAGTCGGCATCGACTTCGAGTCGCTGTGCTGGCGCATCCTCGAAACCAGCTTCCCGCAGGAGGGCGCATGAACGCGCGCGTGCGCGGCAATCCGCTGGTCAAGCTGCTCGCCTGGAGCCTCGCCCTCGCGGTCATCGCGCTGCCGATCGTGGGTGCGCTCAACGGCTGGTTCGTGTCCGATCGCTGGCCGTTCCGCCAGCTGCGCATCGATGCCAGCTTCGAACGGGTCAATGCCGAACAGGTGCGTGCCGCGATCGCGCCGCGCCTGGAAGGTGGATTCTTCGGCGTCGATCTGGATGCGATCCGCGCCGCGATCGAACAGATTCCGTGGGTCGAGCGCGCCGAAGTGCGACGCCGCTGGCCCGATACCTTCCAGGTGCAGGTGCGTGAGCGCAGTGCTGCGGCCGTGTGGTCCGACGGCCGACTCATCGACCGCGCAGGAGAACTGTTCGCGGTGCCCGGCAACACCGTGCCCGAGGGCCTGCCCCGACTGTCCGGTCCCGAGACCCGGGTCGCCGATGCGCTGGCCTTCCAGCGCAGCGCGAATGCTGCCATGCAGGGCACCGGCATGGCGCTCGCCGAGCTCGCACTCAGCGCGCGCGGCAGCTGGACGGTGCTCACCGCCAGCGGCGCGACCCTGGTGCTGGGCCGCGAGCAGGCCAGCGAGCGCCTCACGCGCTTCCTCGATGCAATGCGCCAGATCGATGGCAGCGCCGGCCTCGTGCTGCTGCGCGCCGACCTGCGCTACGCCAACGGTTTCGCCGTGCAGTGGCAGCAGACCGAGCCACCGATCGAGCCACCGATCGAGGCACCAATCGCGCCACCGATCGCGCCACCCATCCCCGTTCCCGCGCCGCAGGCCTGAGCATGTCCCGCAAGTCAGAAAACAAGACGCTCCTGGTCGGCCTCGATATCGGCACCTCGAAGATCGTGGCGATCGTCGGCGAATACGCGCCCGGCGAGCCGGTCGAGGTGATCGGCATCGGCACCCATCCGTCGAAAGGCATGAAGCGCGGCGTGGTGGTCGACATCGAATCGACCACCCAGGCGATCCAGCGCGCGATCGAAGAAGCCGAGCTCATGGCCGGCTGCGAGATCCGCTCGGTGTATGCCGGCATTTCCGGCAGCCACATCCGCAGTCTGAACTCGCAGGGCGTGGTGGCGATCCGCGAAAAAGAGGTCACCGAGGGCGATGTCGAGCGTGTGCTGGATGCCGCACGCGCGGTCGCGATTCCGGCCGACCAGCGCATCCTGCACGTGCTGCCACAGGAATACGTGATCGACGAGCAGGAAGGCATCCGCCATCCGACCGGCATGAGCGGCGTGCGCCTGGAAGCGCGCGTGCACCTGGTCACCGGTGCCATGAGTGCGGCGCAGAACATCTCCAAGTGCGTGACGCGCTGCGGGCTGGCGGTCGACGATCTGATCCTGCAGCAACTGGCCTCGTCTTACTCGGTGCTGACCCAGGACGAGAAAGACCTCGGCGTGGCGCTGGTGGATATCGGTGCGGGCACCACCGACATCGCGGTGTTCACCCACGGTGCGATCCGCCACACCGCCTCGCTCGGCGTGGCCGGCGATCAGGTCACCAACGACATCGCCTTCGCGTTCCGCACGCCGACCCCGTTCGCCGAGGAGATCAAGGTCAAGTACGCCTGTGCGCTGGCCCAGCTCGCGCGCGCAGAAGAAACCATCGAGGTGACCAGCGTGGGCGATCGCCCGCCGCGGCGGCTGGCGCGACAGATGCTCGCCGAGGTGGTGCAGAAGCGCTACGAGGAAATCTTCGAGATGGTGCAGGCGGAACTGCGCCGCTCCGGCTACGAGGAGCTGATCGCCGCAGGCGTGGTGCTCACCGGCGGCGGCTCGAAGATGGAGGGTGTGATCGAACTGGCCGAAGAAATGTTGCACATGCCGGTTCGGGTCGGCGTGCCGCAGTTCGTCACCGGCCTGTCGGACGTGGTCAGCAACGAGATCCACGCCACCGGCGTGGGCCTGCTGCTGTACGGCGCACGCCAGGGCGTCGGCGCACCGCGCACGCCAGCGCCGAGCGCAGGCGAGGGCGGCAACGATGTCTGGCAGCGTTTCAAGCGCTGGTTCAGTGGGGAGTTTTAGCGGTACGGGTCAGGGCGCAGGGTGCAGGGCTCAGGAAAGCAGTGTTTCGCGGCTCTTCTGCACCCTGGGCCGTGCACCCTGAGCCCTAACCAAAGCAACACGCAACACCGGAAGTCACGGCAAAAACAGCAGCGAATCAAAAAAACCGCACGAACGGAGGATGGGAAAATGTTCGAACTCGTGGAGTCAGCCGCGCCCAACGCGGTCATCAAGGTCATCGGAGTGGGTGGCGGCGGCGGCAACGCGGTCAACCACATGCTGGGCGCCAATGTCGAAGGCGTCGAATTCGTGTGCGCCAACACCGACGCGCAGGCGATGAAGGGCTGCCCGGCCAAGACCGTGCTGCAATTGGGTGGCCACGTCACCAAGGGGCTGGGTGCCGGCGCCAACCCCGAGGTCGGTCGCCAGGCAGCCCTCGAGGATCGCGAACGCATCGTCGAGGTGCTGACCGGTGTCGACATGGTGTTCATCACCGCCGGCATGGGCGGTGGCACCGGCACCGGGGCGGCCCCGGTGGTCGCACAGCTGGCCAAGGAGATGGGCATCCTCACCGTCGCTGTAGTGACCAAGCCGTTTCCCTTCGAGGGCCGGCGCCGCATGCAGGTAGCGCTCAAGGGCATCGAGGAGCTCTCGCATCACGTCGACTCGTTGATCACGATCCCCAACGAGAAGCTGCTCACCGTGCTCGGCCGCGATGTCAATTTCCTCAACGCCTTCCGTGCTGCCAACGACGTGTTGCTGGGCGCGGTGCAGGGCATCGCGGAGCTGATCACCCGTCCGGGGCTCATCAACGTCGACTTCGCCGACGTGCGCACGGTGATGAGCGAGATGGGCATGGCGATGATGGGCTCGGGCATCGGCCGTGGCGACGACCGCGCGTTGGCCGCGGCCGAAGCTGCGGTGTCCAATCCGCTGCTCGACGACATCAACTTGTCGGGCGCCTGCGGGATCCTGGTCAACATTACCGCCGGCGCCAGCTTCACCATGCGCGAGTTCGAGGAGATCGGTCGCACCATCGAGGAGTTCGCCTCGGAGGACGCCACCGTGGTCATCGGCACCGTGCTCGATCACGAGATCCAGGACGATGTCCGGGTCACCGTGGTCGCCACCGGGCTTAACCGCCAGCCGCAGGTGCGCAGCGTCGGCGGCGTCCAGACCGGTCGCGACGGGGCGCGCGAGATCGTTCGCGAGCCGGGGCGCGAAGCCGCGCCCGAGCGCCCGTCCGTGCGGGTGGTGCGCAACGCGACTGGCGGGGCGGCAGATACCGGCTTCGGTGCGACGGGGCGCGCCGTTGCCGCAGCCAGGGTCTCGACCGTGCCGGCCGAGAACGCACCGCCGGTCGACGACTATCTGGACATTCCGGCCTTCCTGCGTCGGCAGGCGGACTGATCCAGTCTGCCAGCGCCGGGCTTGAGAAGGCCCGGTACCGATCGCCGGACCGCCAGTGCCCGGCGAACGGGTAATCTGCGGGGGATTGCCCGCGTTTCCTGCCCGCCGGGCGCGCCCATCCCGCGCCCGGCGCG
>JBBSDI010000037.1:0-17014 GCA_038249585.1 Lysobacterales bacterium
CCTGTCGGCGCGGCGCGAGGGGCGCGGCGAGGTGATGACGCTCGGCGAATCGGTGTTCCCGCCGGGCAAGACCATGCTGCAGCCCGAGGCGCTGGCCAATCTCGATCGCGTGGTCGAGTTCGTCAATCGCGATCCCGCCAGCAGTGTGCGCATCGAGGGCCACACCGACAACAGCGGCGGTGCCAATCTCAACCAGGTGCTCTCGCAGCGGCGTGCGGACGCGGTGCGCGATGCGCTGGTCCAGCGTGGTGTCGACGCCGCACGCATGACCGCGATCGGGCTGGGGTCCGACGCGCCGGTCGCCGGCAACGACAGCGCCGAGGGGCGTGCCCGCAACCGGCGCGTGGAGATCATTGTCGAGGATGCGCGCTAGGCCACGATCTTCTCGCCGTCCGGAGCTGCCGGACGCCGACGCAGGATCACTGGTGTTGACGATTGGTGCGGCGACAAGCCACTGATTTAATATGGTTATTTTCGGCGCCAGGCATCGTCATCCGGGCTTAACCAAAAAGTGATTGCGCCCGACCCCGCGCCGGCGTAGCGTCAGGTCTCCGGGGTCATTGCAGCGCCCCGGACGGAGGACGATCCGAGATGAGTGTCGCAGTGCCAAAGCCTTCAGCCGCCGCCGTGCCATCGCCGGCGCGGCCGCGTCCGACAGCAATTGCCCACGGCACAATCGCCCTCCCCTTTGCATTCGATTCAACCACGCGCGCCTCGTGTGCAGCCCAGCTGCAGCGGGGCGTTTTCATTTGAGCCACACCGCCCGAACGAGGAGACTAACGATGTTCGAAGGTCGTCAGCAGGAAGTGGATGTTCTGATGAAGAGCAACGCCGAGTTCCGCTCGCTGTATCTGCGGCACCGGGATCTGGACAAGAAGGTGCTCGACGCCGGACTCGGCGTGCGCCCCACCGACGACATGACGCTGATGCGCATGAAGAAGGAAAAGCTGATCGCGAAGGATCGCCTGACCACCATTTTTGGTGAGCGACAGCCCTCGCACTGAAGCGATATCGCCGGCGATGACGCGACGGGCCCTGCGGGGCCCGTCGTTTTTGCGGCCCCTGCTATCCTGACGCCCCGTTCGACACGTCCCGCGTGGCCTCATGACCATCCACCACAGCGTGCTCGAACTGATCGGCAATACCCCGATGGTCAAGGCCCGCACGCTCGACACCGGCCTGTGCGGGCTGTACCTGAAGCTCGAACTGAACAACCCCGGCGGGTCGATCAAGGACCGCATCGGACTGTTCATGATCGAAGCCGCCGAACGCGAAGGCAACATCGCCCCGGGCGCAATCCTGGTCGAGGGCACTGCGGGCAATACCGGCCTTGGGCTTGCGCTCGCAGCACAGCAGAAGGGCTACCGGCTGCTGCTGGTGGTGCCCGACAAGATGAGCCGCGAGAAGATCTTCAACCTCAAGGCGATGGGGGCCGAGGTGCGCCTGACGCGCTCGGATGTCGGTCGCGGCCACCCCGAGTATTACCTCGACCTCGCCGAGCGGATCGCCAACGAGACCCCGGGGGCGTACTACATCAACCAGTTCGGCAACCCGAACAATCCGCTGGCCCACGAGACGGTCACCGGGCCCGAGATCTGGGAGCAGATGGAGCACGACATGGATGCGATCGTGTTCGGCGTCGGCTCATCCGGCACCATGACCGGGCTGTCGCGCTACTTCGCGAAGGTCGCACCGCATGTCGAACTCATCGTCGCCGATCCGCAGGGCTCGATCCTCACCGGTCTGATCAACGACGGGCAGGCGCCGGCCACGGTCGGCAGCTGGACGGTCGAGGGCATCGGCTCGAGCTTCGTGCCGGCGATTGCCGACCACTCGCGCGTGAAGCATTCCTACCAGGTCAGCGACAAGGACAGCTTTCTCGCCGGACGCGAGCTGCTGATGAAGGAAGGCATCCTCGGCGGCTCATCCAGCGGCACCATCATCGCCGCGGCCCTGCGCTACTGCCACGAACAGACGACCCCGAAGAAGGTGGTCGCCTTCGTCTGCGACACCGGCAACAAGTATCTGTCGAAGATGTACAACGACTACTGGATGCTCGACAACGGCTATCTCGAGCGCGAGCAGTTCGGCGACCTGCGCGACCTGATCCTGCGCCCCTATTCGCAGCGCGATACCGTGGTGGTCAAGCCCGACGACCTGCTGTTGCTGGCCTACCAGCGCATGAAGCTCTACGACGTCTCGCAACTGCCGGTGATGGACGGCGACCGCATCGTCGGCATCCTCGACGAGTCCGATGTGCTGATGCACGTGTTCGGCAACGAAGCGCGCTTCCGCGATCCGGTGGCTACGGCGATGATCGGCACGCTCGATCTGATCGACGTCAAGCGCCCGCTGGCCGAACTGATACCGCTGTTCGACCGCGGACACGTCGCGATCGTGGTCGACGGTGCGAAGTTCCTCGGCTTGATCACGCGGATCGATCTGCTGAACTACCTGCGGCGCAGGGTGGCTTGATTCACCACGAGCCAGTCCAATGAACGCACAGCTGAAAATGGTGTACTGGAAGGGCGAGTCGCATCGGGTTGGGCGACTGGTCGAGCATCCGGAAATCATGCGCCAGGGCGGGACCGTCGAGGAACTGGAGGAGAATCTGCGTGACGCATATCGCGAGGTGCTGTTCGACGACGTCCCGGCCGATTCCGAGATCAAGGACATCGCACTTTGAAGCGCGATGAGCTGATCGGCCTGCTGCTGGCAGGCGGATGCGTTCTCGAGCGTCACGGGGGCCGGCGCGACATCTGCTCCAATCCGTCGACCGGACTCGAGCAGCCGGTGCCGCGTCACCGCGAAATCGACGAGCATCTCGCCCGCCACATCCTCAAGTACCCTGGACTTCGCTGATCCCATGACTGCATCGCAATCCCACGGCCTCGGCACCCGCGCCATCCATGCCGGCCAGAGCCCCGATCCGTCGACCGGCGCGGTGATGGTGCCGATCTACGCCACCAGCACCTATGTGCAGTCCAGTCCCGGCGTGCATCAGGGCTTTGAGTACTCGCGTTCGCACAATCCCACCCGCTTCGCGTGGGAACGCTGCATCGCCGATCTGGAAGGCGGCACGCGGGGTTATGCCTTCGCCTCGGGCCTGGCCGCGACCGCGACCGTGCTCGACCTGCTCGACAGCGGCTCGCACGTGATCTGCATGGACGATGTCTACGGCGGCACCTATCGACTGTTCGAGCGCGTGCGGCGGCGCTCGGCGGGACTCGACTTCACGTTCTTGGATCTGAACGATATCGATGCGCTGGCTGCTGCCGTGCGCCCGCAAACGCGGCTGATCTGGTGCGAGACGCCGACCAATCCAATGCTCAAGGTGGTCGATCTTGCGCGTCTGGGCGAGTTCGCGCGTGCGCGCGGGATCATGCTGGTGGTCGACAACACGTTCTGTTCGCCGATCGTGCAGCGCCCGCTGGAGTTCGGCGCGACCATGGTCATGCACTCGGCGACCAAGTATCTCAACGGCCACTCCGACATGGTCGGTGGCGTGGTGGTGGTAGGCGATCATCCCGAAGTCGCCGAGAAGATGACTTTCCTGCAAAACGCAGTCGGTGGCATCCAGGGGCCTTTCGATTCGTTCCTTGCGCTGCGCGGAGTCAAGACCCTGCACCTGCGCATGCGCCAGCACTGCGCTTCGGCGCTGGAGCTCGCTGGCTGGCTGGCTCGCGATCCGCGCATCGAGCGCGTGATTTATCCGGGGCTGGCCGACCATGCGCAGCACGCACTGGCCGCGCGACAGATGAACGGCTTCGGCGGCATCATCAGCGCCTATATCAAGGGTGGCCTCGCCCAGACCCGGCGCATGATGGAACGTTGTCGACTGTTTGCGCTGGCCGAATCGCTGGGCGGAGTCGAGAGCCTGATCAATCATCCCGCGATCATGACCCACGCGTCGGTGCCGGAACAAAACCGCGCGCGGCTGGGCATCCACGACAATCTGGTGCGGCTGTCGGTGGGCGTGGAAGATGTGAGCGATCTGCGCGCGGAGTTGGATGACGCGTTGGGGTGAGCGGGCGCTGAAGGCAGTTGCGGCAGGGATCCATTGCTGCAGTCGCTGCCTTGGCAGCTCCCACCGCGAGGACGTACGGTCATCGTGCGTCATGCAATCCCGCGCTTCGAAGTGCGTAGCTCACGTCGTCCCGACCTGCCTGTGGGAGCCGGCATGCCGGCGACTGCGGACCATCCGACCGCCGCAGTCGTCAGTGCGCAGGGCAAGTCGTCCCGACCTGCCTGTGGGAGCCGGCATGCCGGCGACTGCGGACCATCCGACCGCCGCAGTCGTCAGTGCGCAGGGCAAGTCGCCCCGACCTGCCGCTCTGCACATCGCCTCGATGCATCGCGCGCATCGCGCCACCCGCGCACCGCATAACTGTCTGCCATCGCCGCTGCCGATCGCTTATCCTCGATCAACCCGCGCAGGCCTGCGCATACAGGGCAGGGCATGAACCAGCCAGCAGCATCTGCCGTCGACAGCGGCGCCCGGCACCCCGAATTTCGCCTCGGCTGGAAGGTGCTGCTGGCCGCGATGCTCGGTGTGGCCTGCGGCGCCTCGCCGATACCGTTCAACACGATCGGCTTTTTCATGGGCCCGCTGCAGGCCGAGTTCGGCTGGTCGCTGCGCGAGATCAGTCTGGGGGTGACGATCTACGGCGTGCTCGCAGCCCTGCTCGCACCGGTGTTCGGCTCGCTCGCCGACCGCTACGGCGTGCGTCCGGTGGCGCTGTGGTCGCTGGTCGCGTTCGCCCTGGCTTTCGCCTGCTTTGGACTTACGCCCGCCTCGCTGATCGGGTTCTACGCGATCTGGTTCCTGGTCGGCCTGGTCGGCATCGGTTCGACGCCGGTCACCTGGTCGCGCGCGGTGAATCTGTGGTTCTTTCGCAATCGTGGGCTGGCGCTGGGCATCACCCTGATGGGCACCAGTATCGCCGCGATGGGTCTGCCACCGTTGACCGTGTGGCTGATCGATTCGTTCGGATGGCGGGCCGCGTATCCCTTGCTGGCGCTGCTGCCGCTGCTGATAGCCTTGCCGGTCGGCATCGCCGTGTTTCGCGAGCCACGACCCTCGGAACGCCCGCCGGAGCTGAGGGCCAGCGACGGCAGCGGGCGCGCAGTGCTGTCGGGCATGAGTCTGGGTCAGGCCATGCGCAGCTACCGATTCTGGCTGATGTTCGTGTCGATTTTCGCGGTGGCCTTCGCCTACGGCGGGGCGCACATCCACATGCCCAACATCATCACCGGCCACGGTTTCAGCCGCGAGCAGGCCGCCCAGGTCATGAGCCTGCTGGGACTGTCGATCCTCAGCGGGCGCCTGATCACCGGGTTTTTGCTCGACCGCTTCTGGGCACCGCTGGTGGTGGTGCCGATCCTGAGCCTGCCGGCTGTTTCGTGCCTGCTGCTGGCCGGAGACAACCTGTCGTTGCAGGCAGCGATGGGTGCGGCATGGATGCTGGGCTTTGCCGCCGGCGCCGAGAGCGACTTGATCGCCTACCTCGCCGGGCGCTATTTCGGCATGCGCCATTACGGCAAGATCTACGGCATGTTGTACATGTCCTTCGGCATCGCCTCGGCAGTCTCGCCGGCGGTCTACGGCGCGGTGCGCGACAGCCACGGCAACTACGATCCGATCCTGTTTGTCGCCGCCGGCTGCTTCGTGTTCGGCGCGGTGATCCTGTTCGGTCTCGGGCGCTATCCCGAGGCGATTGCAAAAACCGCAGCGCAGCCGTAACGACACTACGTCGTTGCAACGTGCGGCTGCGCCCGCAAGCGCCTACAATCGTGCTCCATCTTCCAGCCGGAGCCGACTCCCATGAGCATCGAACAACTCGCTGAAACCGCGCTGGCAATGGTCGCGCCCGGCAAGGGCATCATCGCGATCGACGAGTCCAGCGCCACCTGCAAGAAGCGCTTCGACAGCGTGGGCATCGAGTGCACCGAAGAAAGTCGGCGCCACTATCGCGAGCTGCTGCTGACCGCCCCGAGCCTGTCCGATCACATCTCCGGCGCGATCCTGTTCGACGAAACGCTGCGCCAGTCGACCCGCGCCGGCGTACCATTTCCCAAGGTGATGCTCGACGCCGGCATCCTGCCGGGGATCAAGGTCGACAAGGGCACTGTCGCGCTGGCCGGTTTCCCCGGCGAGGTGGTGACCGAGGGCCTCGACGGCCTGCGCGCGCGGCTGGCCGAGTACGCCAAGCTGGGTGCCAGGTTCGCCAAATGGCGCGCGGTGATCACCATCGGCGAGGACGCGCCTTCCTCGACCTGCATCGAAGCGAACGTGCATGCGCTGGCCCGCTATGCCGCGCTGTGCCAGGAAGCCGGCCTCGTGCCGATGGTCGAGCCGGAGGTGCTGATGGACGGCGATCACGATATCGAGGTCTGCTACGACGTCACCGAGGCCACCCTGCGTTCGCTGTTCGGCGCGCTCTACGAGCAGAACGTGATGCTCGAGGGCACGATCCTGAAAGCCTCGATGGTGATCGCGGGCAAGGACTGCAAGGACAAGGCAGACCGCGAGACGGTCGCCGCCGAGACCCTGCGCTGCCTGCGCTCGGCGGTGCCGGCGATCCTGCCCGGCATCGTGTTCCTGTCCGGCGGCCAATCCGACGACGATGCCACCGCACATCTGAATGAGATGAACCAGATGGGGCCGAACCCGTGGCCGTTGTCGTTTTCCTACGGTCGCGCGATGCAGAGTGCCGCGCTCAAGCTGTGGTCGGCCGATCTGAACGGCAATTTCGCCGCCGCACAGAAGATCGTCGCCCAGCGCGCGCGCGAAAACGGCCTGGCCGCATTGGGACGCTGGACCGAGGCCTGAGCCTTGCGGCCAGCTTGCAGCGCTGCGGGAGCGAGAGCACACGCACCGCGGCGCTGCAAGGGTGACTTGTCGCACTGCTCACGGAGGACCGGGTCGCTATGCTCGCGCACGGCGACTCGGCCGGGGAGACAGCGATGTCGGGCAACACGTCGGCGGCAAGTTTGCGGCAGCTCGATCGGGCGCTCGCTGCATTGCGCACCATGGGGCTGCACACCACCGCGCTGGATGCTGCCCCGACCGCCGCGCTGGTGGCGGCAATCGCAGCACTCGACCAGGACGATGCGGACCTGGTCGCGCGTGCGCTGGCGGCCGTGCCGGTGTTCAACGACGTGGTTCGCGAGTGCGTCGGGGCGGTCAGGCTCGCGGAGCGCTATCGGGTGATCGGGGTCGCCTTCGACTCGATCCGCAACGATGCCGCGACCATGGTGCGCCAGGTCGACGACGGTCGGATCGATACCTTCGAGCGCCTGGCCAATATCTGGATGAAAGCCACGCGCGGCGATATTCCCGAGCGTTTCGCGTTGATCCGCGAAGAGTACGTCGAACTCGCCGGCGATACCCAGGACTGCGTCGAGCGCGAACAGATCGTGATCAGTGCCTATCGCGACTTCCGTGCATCGTTGCTCGATGCACAGGCGCTGGGGCTGCTGGTGCTGCAGCGCGCCGATGCAGCACTGCGCGAGGCCAAGACCGCGCTGCAGGACGCCGCATCCGCCATCGATACACCGGTCAACGACGATCCTGCGGCGATCGCGCAGCTGGAACTGGCCCGCGAGCTGAGCCTGCGCGCGCTGCAGGATGAAGGCAGGCGTCAGCTGATCGCGCGCGATCTGGCCGAGAGCCTGACGGCGGCCAGCAACGCCACCGACGTGATCGCGGCGCGCCTGATGCAGCTGGCCGACTGCGTGCAGCGCGTGCAGGCCCAGGCGGCGACCTTCTTCGGCACCCACGAGCCGGTGTTCACCGCGCTGTCGGCCTCGTTCTCCGGCATGCACGGTTTGCGCCCCGCAGTGTCGACTGCCGATCCCGCAGCAGCGCAGATTGCTGGTGCCGGCGCGCAGCGCACGATCCTGCGCGCGGCCTCGGTCAAGAGCGTGGCCGCATCGGTGCACGGCTTCCAGCGCAAACTGCTCGAGGTCGTCGGCGAGCTGTGCGCGTGGACCGACAGCAGTCGGCGCGAAATCGACGCTGCGCTCGACGATCACAAGCGGCGCCTCGCGGCGCTGTCGGTCGCCGCAGCGGCGCTGCCGAGAGCTCAGGCAGGTTCGTGAACCCATCGCGAGCGGGTCGCCGTGCTCACAGTCGATAGCGCAGCTTGACCAGGACCTGGTCGGCATCGCGCAGCGCAAATGCGTCTTCGAACAGATCGCCTACGTCCCCGCGCGCGTCGTTGCGTTCGGAAAATCCGCCGCGACTGTAGACCACGAACAGATCCGACTGCGGCGCAAAGGTCCAGCGATAGCGCAGCTGCACGCCGAAGTTGTTGATCGCGAAATCGTCGATCGAATCCTCCGAGACACGCAGTGCCCCGCCGGCTGCGATCCGCAGCGGCTTGCCGTCGCGCGCCGCGATGGCCAGCCATTGCAGCTTCATGCGCAGCTCGTGATGCGGCGCCGGAAACCAGTTTGCATCCAGCGCGAGTTCGGCCCGGCGACGTTCGAAGCGACCGCACAGATCGTCGCGCTGCCACACCAGCCAGGCGTCGCTTCGAGTCAATCCCAGCTCGGCTTGCGTGCTGAGCGTATCGCTGGCGAACCAGGTGGCCTCGCCGCCGAGCGAGAGTCCGTCGTCTTGCCCCCTGACCTGGAAAAGATTTCATGAACGGGGATCAGCACTGCGGGCAGGCGATCGCCACGGTCACTGCTGCGGTACTGGGCTTCGGCGCGCCAGTCGATGCCGCGCAGCGCGGCATCGGGCCCGAACTCCGACTGCTGGTACTGCGTTGTCCACTCAACTTCATTGACGCTGTTGCGTCGCTGGAAACCCATGTCGTTGAAGTTGAGCGCGCGCCCGAAGTGCATGACCTCGAGCTCGTGGCGCAGGGCGGGCGAGGGCGTGAGGTCGAGCCGAAACCACGCGCCGCTGCCGTCGCGCGACTCGCCATCATCGTGAATCCGGCGCAACAGGGCCTGCCCGGTCAGCGCAAGGCCAGGTCCCGGGCGCCAGCTCGCATCGATGGCCTGTACGCCAGCCGTGCGCGCAAGTACGGGTCGGTCGGTGTACGTGCCAAGCCATCCGAACCCCAAGGTGTCGCCGGAACGCGTCACGCGCTGGGCGAAGAACGCGCTGCCGAAATCGTCTGCGTAGTCGGTTTCGAGGGCGGCAAACGTGCCGTAGTCGAATCCTGCAGCCGAACCGTTGAGCTTGAGTGCGACATCGATATCGGCCGCGCGCCCCGGGTCGTCGTCGCGCGGACCGCCGATGCGGCGGGTGTAAATCAGCTGGCCCTCGTCAGGCGTGCGCAGATCGAACAGTGACTGGTTTTCGGTGAAGAACGGTCGGCGATCAGAGAACAATGTCTCCACCGCGTCGAAGTTCACCACCAGTTCGTCGGCCTCGACCTGGCCGAAATCGGGATTGAGCGCAGCGGTGCGCTGGAAATCGCCGGAGGGCTTCCAGAATACGTCGAGTCCACCCTTGGCCTCGACGCCGTCTGCGAGCACGTCGTGGCGCAGCGTGGCGTAGGGAAACCAGTCCAATGTCGAAACGCGAAACTGCGCGATCTCGACCCGATGGAACTCGGATACGAATCGCGGCCGACTGAAGCTGGCGGCTGGAAATCCACTGCGCTCGCCGGTGTGACCGAGAACCCGGTCGAACATGACCGCCACAGTGCGACGTTCGGCGGCGCTGTCGCGCATGGCGGCGATGCTCCACGGCAGCAGGATCTCGACCGACCAGCCCTGCTCGTCTTCCGATACGGCATGTGCCCAGTTGCCGTCCCAGTCGGGCGAATAGGCGGTCTCGTTGGTAATCGTGCCGTCCTGGATCGCGCCCGAGCGTGCCACCGTGAAGTTGTAGGCAACCTGGCCATCGGCGTTGAAATCGATATAGACGTTGACCCGATCGCCCGGCGCATCGGCATCGCGCGGCGTGCGTTCGCGCTGGCGCGGCACGCCCGGCAACTGGACGCTGCGGAAGGCCAACGCGATGCCCTCAGGAGTAGCGAGCAGACGCACTGCCGTCGGCTGCGCCGCAGCGGCGCGGGTGAACGGCTCGGTGACCACGAACTGGTCGAAGGCCTGCGCGTCCGTCCAGGCAGGCTCGTCGGCGCGGCCATCGATGCGGAGTGTTGCAGCCAGCGCAATGGGCGCAAAGGCGACGAGCAGAACACCGAGGGCGGCTTGGCGAAGGATCGGGATCACGACATGCCGCTTCATGGACCAGCCGCACACGATAGCCGCTGCGTCGACGGTCGCGCCCGTGCGGGTAGTTGGGCGGCCAAGCGGGTTCCAAGCAGCGTCACTGCTCGTGCTGCAGGGCCCAGCGCGGGAACGGATCGGGCAGTTGCTGCCACTGGGCCGGACCCGCGCGCATCTCGCGCTCGGTCAGCAGGCATGCGTCGAACTCGACGCTGGTGCGCGCGCGGTCGAGGTCGATGCCGATCACTGCGATTTCCTGGCGACGGTCGCCCCATTGCGCGTCCCACAGGCGGCGCATCGCGGCGTATTCGGCCGGGTCGCGGACCTCGTCCTCATCGGGTAGTCCGGCGGTAAGGCGCGATTGTGGACCGATCGGCATGTCCTGCAGTCCGGCATCCACGCGCTCGCGTGCAGCGAACCAAAAGCCAGCTGCGTGGTGTTGCGTCGCCGCGCCCACGGTGGACAGCTCGCCGACCCAGTCCATCCGAGAGGCCAGCCAAAAGAATCCCTTGCTACGGAGCACGCCACTGAGTCCCTGCGTGATCAGGCGGTGGAAGCGCTGGGGGTGAAAGGGGCGGCGCGCACGGTAAACGAAACTGGTGATTCCGTACTGCTCGGTCTCCGGCGTGTGCTCACCGCGCAGTTCCTTCATCCAGCCCGGGGCGAGCTGCGCACGCACGAAATCGAAGCGGCCGGTGCCAAGCACGGCGTCCAGCGGCAGGTTGCCGTTCGCCGAACGCACGATGACCGCGTCTCGATTGAGCGCGCGCACCAGACGCTCGGTTTCCGCGAGGCGCTGCGGTGCGGCGATGTCGGCGCGGCTGACTACCACCACGTCGGCGAACTCGATCTGGTCGGCGAGCAGGTTCACCAGGCCACGCTCATCGTCGGGACCTGCGACCTCGCCGCGGTCGCGCAGGCGATCACTGGAGCCGAACTCGCGCACGAAGCCGTCGCCATCAACGACGGTGACCATGGTGTCCAGTCGCGCCACATCAGACAGCGCAAAGCCATCTTCGTCGCGCACGGCGAAGGTTGCGGCGACCGGCATCGGCTCCGAAATGCCGGTCGACTCGATCAAAAGATAGTCGAAACGGCCCTCGGCGGCGAGCCGGCGCACCTCGTCGCGCAGATCGTCGCGCAGCGTGCAGCAGATGCAGCCATTGCTGAACTCGATGAGCTTCTCCTCGGTGCGCGACAGCGCGGCCCCGCCGTCGCGTACCAGAGCCGCATCGATGTTGACCTCGCTCATGTCGTTGACGATGACCGCCACCCGGCGCCCCTCGCGATTGCGCAGCACCTGATTGAGCAGTGTCGTCTTGCCGGCACCGAGAAAGCCCGACAGCACGGTAACCGGCAGACGCTTGTCCAAAGAAATACTCCCGAACGAGATAAGATGTTATAACATTACATCATGATCCCGCATGACTACTCCAGCTGGCGCCGTTGCATTGAGGTCGACTGCGGACTCGAACTGAGCGCGTCGTTCATCGCCGCCCGGCTCACGGAGCTGCGTGAGCCGGCGCACGAACGCACCGCTCAGTTCATCCGCCTGTACGGCAAGGACCACTGGCGGCACGTGGTGGGCTGGTTCGAACAGGCGGCCGATGCGCGCTGAGCCAAGCGCCAGCCGTGGTCCTTGGCGCGATGGCCCGGCCATCTTCGATCCCGCCCCCGGGGTGCTTGGCCGACTCGACGCTGCCGATACCGGCTGCGCGGTCTGGTGTCGCGACCTCGACCCGGCGTTGCAGCGCTGGCTTGCGGGACTGGTGTTTCCGATGCCGCGGCAGGGCCGCTGGACGCTGCCGGTCGATGCGCCCATTGCCGCGACGCTGCGCCAGCGACTGAGCGTCTGGCTGCTCGGCGCTGCACCCCTTTCGGCGCATTTTGTGCGCGATATCGCGCAGATCCTGCAGATGGCACGCGATTGCCTGGGCTCAGAGGCGCTGTCCGTGCGTCTGGATGTGGTGTCCAACGACGGCTGCCGCCTGTTCCATGCCGACCGGCTTCGCGCACGCTGGATCTGCACCTATCGCGGTCCCGGGACGCAGTGGTTGCCGGATGCGGCCGTGGACTACGCCGGAATCGCTCAGGGCACCAACGATCACGTGCGCGACTGGACCGCGGTACGCCAGTTGCAGGCCGGGTGGGTGGCCGCACTGCGGGGCGATCAGTGGCCCGGCGCCGTGCGTCCGGGTCTACTCCACCGGTCGCCGCCGGCCAGCCCCGCGCAGCCGCGAATCGTGCTCGCTGTCGACGCGGCCTGACCCACGCGCCCATGATCCTGCCAACGTCGGCTTGACAACTCGACGCCTGTCTGCGATTCAGGTTCATGCTGCAGGTGCAGCAGGTAGCGGTTTCCACGTCGCGCGGGCGGTCCGCCACGTGCCAATCGCCAGTCGCGGCGGGTCCGCGGGAGAATCGATGATGGCTGAAGAACAACTGAGCGGGGCACAGATCGTGGTCCGCGCACTGCGCGAGCAGGGCGTGCGGCATATCTTCGGCTACCCCGGCGGCGCGGTACTGCCGATCTACGATGCCCTGTTCCAGCAGGACGCGATCGAACATATTCTGGTGCGCCACGAACAGGGTGCGGCGCATGCTGCCGAGGGCTATGCGCGCTCGACCGGCAAGGCCGGCGTGCTGCTGGTGACTTCCGGCCCGGGTGCGACCAACGCGGTCACCGGTTTGACCGATGCGATGATGGATTCGATTCCGCTGGTGTGCATCACCGGGCAGGTGCCGACCCATCTGATCGGTACCGATGCCTTCCAGGAGTGCGACACGGTCGGCATCACGCGCGCCTGTACCAAGCACAACTTCCTGGTCAAGGACGTGGCCGACCTGGCCCGCGTGCTGCACGATGCCTTCCACATCGCCACCACCGGCCGACCTGGCCCGGTGGTGGTCGACATCCCCAAGGATGTGCAGTTCAAGCTCGGCACCTACGTGGGCCCGTCCGAGATCGTGCATCGGCGCTATCAGCCGCGCACGCACGGCGATGAAGCGCGCATCGCGCAGGCGCTGGCCCTGATCGCCGGCGCGAAACGTCCGGTGTTCTATACCGGTGGTGGGGTGATCAACGCCGGCCCGCGCGCCTCGGCGGCGTTGCGCGAACTGGTGCGCCTGACCGGCATCCCCATCACCTCCACCCTGATGGGCCTGGGCGCGTTTCCGGCCAGCGGGCGCGAGTGGCTGGGCATGCTGGGCATGCACGGCACCTACGAGGCCAACCTCGCGATGAACCGCTGCGACGTGATGATCAACATCGGCGCACGCTTCGACGATCGCGTCACCGGACGACTGGACAAGTTCTCGCCCGGCTCGAAGAAAATCCATGTCGATATCGATCCATCGTCGATCAACAAGAACGTGCGGGTCGACGTGCCGATCCTCGGCGACTGCGCCGAAGTGCTCGATCAGATGATCGATGCGTGGAAGTCCGGCCAGATGCAGAGCGACAAGCCGGCTTTGCTCGGGTGGTGGGCGCAGATCGACAACTGGCGCGCGCGCCGCTCGCTGTCGTACAAGAAGTCCGACGACACCATCAAGCCGCAGTACGCGGTCGAGCGCCTGTACCAGCTCACCCGCGAGCGCGATACCTACATCACCACCGAAGTCGGCCAGCACCAGATGTGGGCAGCGCAGCACTATCGTTTCGAGGAGCCCAACCGCTGGATGACCTCGGGTGGGCTGGGCACCATGGGCTACGGTATTCCGGCCGCGGTCGGCGTGCAGGTGGCACACCCCGACGCGCTGGTGATCGACATCGCCGGCGAGGCCTCGGTGCAGATGACCATGCAGGAGCTCTCGACCGCGGTGCAGTATCGGCTGCCGATCAAGATCTTCATCCTCAACAACGAGTACATGGGCATGGTGCGGCAGTGGCAGGAGCTGCTGCACGGCGGGCGTTATTCGCAGTCGTACTCCGAAGCGCTGCCGGATTTCGTCAAGCTCGCCGAGGCCTATGGGGCGAAGGGGATCCGGGCCAACAAGCCCGCCGAGCTGGACGCCGCGATCCAGGCCATGATCGACCACCCCGGCCCGGTGATCTTCGATTGCGTGGTCGACAAGCTGGAGAACTGCTACCCGATGATTCCCTCGGGCGCGGCACACGACGAGATGATCCTGCCCGATGCCACCGACGGCCCGGGCGTGTCCGAAGCCGGCAAGATGCTGGTCTGACAGCAGGAACACCGCATGAGCCAGCAACCCGCTTCCGCATACTTCATGGTCGACGCGCCGGTGCGCGAGTCGAAGGCCACGCTTGCGATCCTGGTCGACAACGAAGTCGGCGCGCTGGCCCGCGTGGTCGGGCTGTTCGCCGGTCGCGGCTACAACATCGAATCGCTCACGGTGGCCGAGACCGATCACCAGAAGCACACCTCGCGGATCACCATCGTCACCCGCGGCACGCCGGCGATCATCGAGCAGATCAAGGCCCAGCTGGGCCGCTTGATTCCCGTGCATCGGGTAGTGGACCTGTCGGTCGACAAGCCAGGACTGGAGCGCGAGATGGCGCTGGTCAAGGTCATCGGCGAAGGCGAACGTCGCGCCGAAGCGCTGCGACTGTCGGAAGTATTCCGCGCTCGCGTGATCGACATCACGCACACCAGTTTCATCTTCGAGCTGACCGGCTCGCCGACCAAGATCGACGCATTCGTCGACCTGCTCAAGCCGCTGGGGCTGGTCGAGTTCTCGCGTACGGGTGTGGTGGCGATCGGGCGCGGGGTCGAGGCGCTCTGATACGCTGCACAGCCCGACACCGGCTGGCGCCGACATTGCGGACATGAACCCTGTGCTGCGCAGTTTTTTCTGGGCGCTGTGCGCGGGTGTCGTACCGACAGCAGCGAGCGCGCTGGAAGTAACGCCGCTCGATCTCGCCAGCGGGCCGAACACCGCCCAGCCATCGGTAGCGGTCGATCCGGATCGCGGGTTCATCGTGACCTGGCAACGGCACGAGGGCAGGCGGACGTGGCTCGAATTCCTCGCGCTGGAAACCGATGGTCGGATCGGCCGTCGAGGCACGGTCGCCGATTCGGCGAGAGCGGCAGACGCCGGTGGCGCGGGAGAATGGTTCGTCAACTGGGCCGACTTCCCGAGCCTCGTCGTGCTCGACAACGGCGACTGGGTCGCGCACTGGCTGCAGAAGATCGGCGACAGCACCTACGCGTACGAAATCCGCGTGGTTCGCTCCAGCGACCGCGGCCGGACCTGGTCGCCCTCGCTCGTGCCGCACACCGACGCCACGCCGACCGTGCACGGCTTCGTCTCGATGGTGCCCGCGGGCGGCGACCGCGTGCGCCTGGTCTGGCTCGATGGTCGCCAGACCGCAGGCGACGCGGCGGGCCACGAGGACGCTGGGCACGGCGAGCACGGCAACGGCGGCCGCATGACCCTGCGCAGCGCGGTGCTCGATCGCCGCGGTCGCCTGCGCGACGAGGCGCGGCTCGATGCCACGACGTGCAGCTGCTGCCAGACCGACGTGCTGCGCGTCGGCAGTAGCAGTCTCGTGGCGTATCGCGACCATGGCGATGGCGACCTGCGCAACATCCACTGGCTCGCGCACGAGCGCGGGCGCTGGTCCGCAGAACGCGTCGTGTACGACGACGACTGGCGCATTGCCGGCTGCCCGGTGAATGGGCCCGCGCTTGCCGCAGGGCCCGCTGGCGTCCTCGCAGTCTGGCCGACGATGCAGGGCGAGCGGATGGTGGTGCGCGCCGCACTCGGTAATGGCACTGCGTTCGGCGCACCGGTCGATCTGGAGGCGGGAACCGGCACCATCGGGCGGGTCGACGCCGCGGCCTGGGGAGACGACGGATTCCTCGCCGCATGGCTTGGTGCGGGCGCGGCCGCCGGCGCCAGCGCGCTGCGCGTGGTCGAACTCGACGTCGGGCTGCGGATCCGGGCGACCCACGAACTTGTCGAACTGCCTGCGGGCCGTTCGACCGGCGTGCCGCGGATGGCTGCGGCCGGCGGCGCGGCCGTCGTCGCTTGGGTGGAGACAATCGACAGCCGTCCGACGGTGCGTGCCGTGCGGCTTGCCGAACCCCTTGGCCATCGCCAGCGCGGCGACCAGGATGCGAAGAGCAACTAGTCCGATGCGGTCTGAAGGCCGCGTCGGTCGACGAGTCGCGCCGCGGTTCGGTATCGGCGTGGGTCGCGCCGATTCCGCCCGGGTTCGGGTTGGGCGTGACGGTTGGTGTGCGATGGCCGCCCCGTTTCGACCTTGACTTGAATCGGCGCAATCCGCTGATCGACGTCGCCGCGGTGCGCGTCATGCCACGATCGCCGGTGCATTGATCTGCCGGCGACCGCAGCCCGGACTTGACGGAGCGCCAACGCAGCGGCTTCCGTCACACTTCTGCCATCGATCCGAAATATTGTCGCCCGCATGGATATCCTCATGCTGTCGGACGTTTACTTCCCGCGGGTCAACGGCGTTTCATCGTCGATCCGCACATTCGCGCAGGAACTGGTCTCGCTGGGGCACGGCGTGAGTCTGGTCGTGCCGGCCTACGACGAGGCGCTCGATCGCCAGCACCACGATGAGGGTTTCGAAGTGCTGCGGCTGCCCTCGCGCACGATCTTCTTCGATCCCGAAGATCGGTTGATGAAAGCCTCGGCATTGACATCCGTGCTGCCGCAACTGGCCGCTCGACGCTGGGATGCGATCCACATCCACACGCCGTTCCGGGCCCATCAGCTGGGTGTGCGACTCGCACGCGCGACGGGGCTGCCGACGGTGGAGACTTATCACACCTTCTTTGAGGAATACGTCGCGCACTACCTGCCGTGGCTGCCAAAGCCCGTGCTGCGC
>JBBSDI010000038.1:0-16951 GCA_038249585.1 Lysobacterales bacterium
ACTTGGCAGCAGCCATGGTGCGTGGGATGGATCAACCGATCCGTCGGGCAAGACCGAAGGCAGTCCTCGTCGCCCCGCCGGGTTGCACGAGGACTGTCTTTGCGTCCACCCAGCAGCCCGGCCCGGAGTGTCCATGCAAGCGTTCCTCGTTTCCGCAGGCCTTGTCGCCGTCGCCGAGATTGGCGACAAGACCATGCTGCTGGCAATCCTGCTCGCCGCGCGCTGGCGCAAGCCGTGGCCGATCATCGCCGGAATTCTGGTTGCCACGTTGCTCAACCATGGTCTGGCCAGTGCGGTGGGCGTGCTCGCTGGTGAGTATCTCGACGGGCCGTGGATGCGCTGGGTGCTCGGCTTCGCCTTTCTCGCGTTCGCCGGATGGGCATTGATTCCCGACAAGTTCGAAGACCACGAAGCGCCCAGGCAGATCAGCGGCGGCAGCGTGTTTCTCGCCACCGCGATCGCGTTTTTCCTGGTCGAGATGGGCGACAAGACCCAGATCGCGACCATCGCGCTGGCCGCGCGTTTCCAGGACATCGCGATGGTCGCGGCCGGCACCACGCTGGGCATGATGCTCGCCAACGTGCCGGCGGTGTTCCTCGGCGAGGCGCTGTCCAAGCGCATTCCGCTGCGCTACGTGCGCTGGACGGCGGCAGCGCTGTTTGCGGCGATCGGCATCTGGATCCTGATTGCGGGTTGATCGAAAAACAATGTGGCCGGTCTAACCCCACAGGCGACATCGGTGCGTTGCACTCCGGGCATCCCCAACCTGGAGCTACGCCATGATCCTCAAACCCACCGTGCTTGCCCTCGCCATCGCCGTCACCCTCGCGATCGGGGGCTGCGCGGATCGCAGCACCGCGCGCCCTGAAACCGTCGCACCCGCCAAGCAGAGCGTCGGTGCGGCGGAGTCCGCCGCCGAAGACAAGCGTGAAAACGAGGTACGCCAACAGCCGCTGGCGACACCGATGGACGACGCAACACGCGGTCGCCTGAGCCGCGCGGTTGCTGCAGCCGAAGTCCAGCGCGACGACGCAGACCAACAGGCGCAGGGTCTGGTGCAGCAACAGCCGCTCGAAAGGGCGCCACCCGCAACGCCGAGCGTGGCGATGGTGGCACCCGCGCCGATCGCAGCACCGCCCGCGAGCAGGACCGAGCGCTACCAGGATCGGGTCGACAACCCGATCCAGATCACCGCCGAGAATCCGGTATCGACCTTCTCGATCGACGTCGACACCGGCAGCTACACCAACGTGCGCCGCATGTTGGCCAGTGGCGAACTGCCGCCGCCCGATGCGGTGCGCGCCGAAGAGTTCCTCAACTATTTCGATTACGGCTACACCCCGCCGCGCGATCGCAGCACACCATTCAGCGTCACCACCGAAGCCGCGCCTGCGCCATGGAACGCCGAGCGCACCCTGCTGCTGGTCGGCATCAAGGGCTTCGAGGTGCCGCGCTCGGAGATACCGGCGAGCAATCTGGTGTTCCTGATCGACACTTCGGGCTCGATGAACGAGCCGGCCAAGCTGCCGCTGCTGATCGATGCGTTCAAACAACTGGTGCCGCAGCTGCGCGCGATCGACTCGGTGTCGATCGTGGTCTACGCCGGCAGTGCGGGACTGGTGCTTGAGCCGACGCCGGGTGACCAGCACGCGCGCATCAACGCCGCCCTGAACGGGCTTGCCGCGGGCGGTTCGACCGCTGGAGGCGCGGGTATCGCGCTGGCCTACGCGATGGCACGCGTGGCATACATCGATGGCGGCGTGAACCGCGTGATCCTCGCCACCGATGGCGACTTCAATGTCGGCACCACCGACACCGCAGCGCTCAAGAGCCTGGTCGAAGACCGCCGCCGTTCGGGCATCGCGCTGAGCACGCTGGGCTTTGGCGCTGGCAACTACAACGATGAACTGGCCGAGCAACTGGCCGATGTCGGCAACGGCAACCACGCCTACATCGACACAGCGCGCGAGGCGCGCAAGGTGCTGGTCGAGGAGATGTCGTCCACGCTGCTGACCATCGCCAGCGATGTCAAGGTGCAGGTCGAGTTCAATCCCGCCACGGTCGCCGAGTACCGCCTGATCGGCTACGAGAACCGCGCCTTGCGCCGCGCGGACTTCAACAACGACGCGGTGGATGCCGGCGAGATCGGTGCCGGCCACGATGTGACCGCGCTGTACGAGCTGACGCTTACCGGCTCGGCCGCGCGCGCCAGCGATCCGCTGCGCTATGCGACGGATAAATCACGCACGCAGCGTGCCGCCGGCGAGCTGGGTTTTCTCAAGCTGCGCTACAAGCGCCCCGGTGAAGAGCGCAGCGTGCTGGTGGAAGCGCCGATCGCGCGCAGCCTCGTGCAGCTCGACGCGAGCCCGCGCCTGGGCTTTGCCGCATCGGTGGTGGCTTTCGCGGACCATTTGCGTGGCGCAACCAACATGGCTGGATTCGATCTCGCCCAGGTCGCCACGCTCGCCGACGATGCGGTCGGCGCCGACCCCGGCGGACAGCGCCGCGAGTTCGTCGACCTCGTGCGGCGCGCGCAGTCGCTGCAGACCCCGGCGCCGGAGCGGCACTTGCGCATCGCGGACTGATCGAGCGATCGTGCAAGCGCGTCAGCGGATCGCTGGCGCGCGCCCATGCACGATGCGCCACTTGCCGACCGCCAACAGCAGCCAGGCAGTGAGGACGCACGCATGCCAGCAACCCGAAGCCGTAGAGCGCCTGTCGATGAGCGTGCACACCGCGGTCGTGCAGGCCGTGCAGCGGGAGGTGGCAGCCATGGAGCATCAGAAATCGTTCGCGTACCACAACGAACCGGCTAACCTGCGCGAAGTTTCCTAGCCACCCGGACGCCCATGGTCGACTGGTCGCTGTGCCCGCGCACCACCGAGTGCGCAGTTGCCGATGCCGCGCAGTTTCACGCACAAGTGCAGGCCGGCGGCCGCCCCGCAGTATTGCGTGGCCTCGTCGCGCAATGGCCTGCGGTCGCTGCAGCGCGCGACGGCGATGCCGCGCTGTGCGCCTATCTGCGTGGCTTCGGTGGCGCGCAACCGGTGGATGCGTTCTTTGGCGCGCCCGCGATGCGCGGTCGCTTCTTCTACACCGACGATTGCCTGAGCTTCAACTTCGCGCGGCGCAGCCTGCCGCTGGCCGAGTTGTTGGGCCTTCTGATCGAGTATCGCAACGCAGCCGAGCCGCCGTCGCTGTATGCCGGCGCGGTGCGCGCGCATACCGCGTTGCCGGGATTCAGCGCTGCCAATCCGGCGCCGCTGCTCGATGCCGCGACACAACGACTGGAGTCGCTGTGGGTCGGTAATCGCACCCGCATCGGCGCGCACTGGGACCTGCCGCAGAATCTGATCTGCGTGATCGGCGGTCGCCGCCGCTACACCCTGTTCCCGCCCGAACAGATCGGCAATCTGTATCCGGGTCCGGTCGAGAACTCGCCGGCGGGGCAGCCGATCAGCATGGTCGACTTCCATGCGCCGGATCTTGCGCGCTATCCGCGCTTCATCGACGCGCTGCAGTCCGCGCAAGTCGCAGAGCTCGCGCCCGGCGATGCGCTGTACCTGCCGAGCCTGTGGTGGCATCACGCGGAATCGCTCGATCCGGTCGGCGTGATGGCCAACTACTGGTGGCGCGACGCGCAGCCGTACATGACCACGCCCAGCTCCACGCTGCAGCATGCGCTGCTGACCCTGCGCGACCTGCCGCACGCCGAACGCATGGCGTGGCGGAGTTTTTTCGACTACTACATCTTCGCGGCCGATGGTGACACCATGGCCCACCTGCCGGCTGCAGCGCGCGGCGTGTTCGGATCGATGGACGAGGAGGTGGCGGCCCGTTTGCGCGCGCATCTGGCGCACACGTTGCAGTGGTAAGCACGCCGTAGCGGCCGCCCATGCCGCGCTGCCGCAGACGCCTTGCCTGCAGCACCGGGCGCAACGGGCGGGCGCTGCACGCATGATAAACTTCGAACTTCCCATGCCGGTCTGCCGGCGCATCCCGGATTCCTGAATGGACAGCTCCACCACCCCCGCCGAGCAGCTCAAGCAGCAGGCCCTCGAGTACCACCGCCAGCATCCGCCGGGCAAGATCAAGGTCGTCTCGACCAAGTCCGTGGTCACCCAGAAGGACCTCGCGCTGGCCTACTCGCCGGGCGTGGCCGCGCCCTGCCTGGAGATCGCGCGCGATCCGTCGACCGTGGCCGAGTACACCGCGCGCGGCAACCTGGTCGCGGTGATCAGCAACGGCACCGCAGTGCTGGGACTGGGCAACATCGGCCCGCTGGCTGCAAAGCCGGTGATGGAGGGCAAGGGCATCCTGTTCCAGAAGTTCGCCGGCATCGACGTGTTCGATATCGAGATCAACGAGACCGATCCGGACAAGCTGGTCGACATCATCTCCTCGCTGGAGCCGACCTTCGGCGGCATGAACCTCGAGGACATCAAGGCACCCGAGTGTTTCTACATCGAGCGCAAGGTGCGCGAGCGGGTCAAGATCCCGGTGTTCCACGACGACCAGCACGGCACCGCGATCATCGTCGGTGCTGCAGTGCTCAACGCGCTGTCGGTCGTGGGCAAACAGATCCATCAGGTCAAGCTGGCCTGTTCGGGCGCCGGGGCTGCGGGCGTGGCCTGCCTGGACATGCTGGTCGCCCTCGGCCTGCCGATCGAGAACATCTTCGTGGCCGATCGCAAGGGCGTGCTGTATGTCGGCCGCCTGGAGGACATGGACGACAGCAAGTCGCGCTATGCGCGTCAGACCGCGGCGCGCGATCTGGGCGAGATCGTCGCCGGCGCCGATATCTTCCTCGGGCTTTCGGCCGCCGGAGTGCTCAAGCCGGAAATGGTCAAGGCGATGGCGCGCGATCCGATCATCCTCGCGCTCGCCAATCCGAACCCCGAGATCCTGCCCGAGGACGCGCGCGCGGTGCGCCCGGACTGCATCATCGCCACCGGCCGTTCGGATTACCCGAATCAGGTCAACAACGCGCTGTGCTTTCCGTACATCTTCCGCGGTGCGCTCGACGTCGGTGCGACCACCATCAACGAGGCGATGAAGCTGGCCTGCGTCTACGCGATCGCCGAGCTTGCGCGCAAGGAGGCCTCGGATGTCGCCGCCGCCGCCTACGGCGGCAACAGCACCAGCTTCGGCCGCGATTGCCTGATTCCGCAGCCCTTCGATCCGCGCCTGCTGGTGCAGCTGGCACCGGCGGTGGCGCGTGCGGCGATGGATTCCGGCGTGGCCACGCGCCCGATCATGGATTTCGTCGCCTATCGCGAAAAGCTGACCCAGTTCGTGTTTCGCACCGGCCTGGTGATGAAGCCGATCTTCGATCGCGCGCGCGCGGACTTGAAGCGCGTGGCCTACGCCGAAGGCGAAGAAGAGAACGTGCTGCGCGCGGTGCAGACGGTGGTCGACGAGGGCTTGGCCAAGCCCGTTCTGATCGGGCGTCCGGCGGTGATCGCGATGCGCATCGAGCGTGCCGGGCTGCGCATCCGGCCGGGCGTCGATGTCGAGATCACCAACGTCGACGACGACCCGCGCTTTCCCGAGTACTGGCAACACTACCTGCGCAAGAACGAACGCCGCGGCGTGACGCCGTCGATGGCCAAAGCCATCGTGCGCTCGCGTGCGACCGTGATCGGCTCGATCATGCTCGACCGCGGTGAGGTCGACGCGATGATCTGCGGCACGGTCGGGCGTTATCACTCCAAGCTCAAGCACGTGCTCAGCGTCATCGAGCTCGACAGCGTGGTGTCGAGTCCCGCAGCGATGACTGCGGTTGCCAACGACAGGGGCGTGTTCTTCTTCCTCGACACCCATGTGCAATACGACCCGACCGCCGCGCAGATCGCCGAGGCGACCCTGCAGGCGAGCTACCGCCTGAAGCTGTTCGGCATCGTGCCCAAGGTCGCTCTGCTGTCGCACTCGAACTTCGGCAGCCACGAGAACCGCTCGGCGCAGAAGATGCGCGAGGCGCTGGCGATCATCCGCGCACAGGCCCCGAAGCTGGAAATCGACGGCGAAATGCACGCCGACGCAGCACTCGACGAGGGCATCCGCGAGCGTATCTTCCCCAACTCCCTGCTCAAGGGCCGCGCGAACCTGTTCGTGATGCCCAACCTCGATGCGGCCAACATCGCCTACAACATGCTGCGGGTGATGACCGAGGGCGTGGCCATCGGCCCGATCCTGATGGGCGTATCAAAGCCCGTGCACGTGCTTACACCGTCAGCGACCGTGCGGCGCATGGTCAACATGACCGCGCTGTCGGCCGTCGAGGCGCAGATTCGCGCGCAACTAGGCGACAAGATCGCTACGGGGTGAGTCAGGACTTGTCGGCGCACAGCGCCGACCTGGCGAACGCACGGCCATGGACGGCCGGGCAGGAGGACAACACCAAGGACGGTTACTTGCCTTACCCCCATCGCGCCCCAGGCGCGATCCGCCCGTAGAGCCGCGGGTCGAGACGACCCGCGCTACGACTGGCGCGATCTGGCGAACGCACGGCCATCGATGGCCGGGCAGCGGGGCAACACCAAGGACGGTTACTTGCCTTACCCTCGCTACTCAAACCCATCCATCAGAAACCCATCCACAGCCATCACCGTTGCATTGACCACCCGTGATGCCTGCAGCGCACCGCCGCCGATGTTGCCCTGATCGTTGACCGCCAGCGTCAACGGCACGATGCCGCTCACGGCTTCAGATGCGGTGTATTGCACCGGCACGCTGGCCACCAGACTGTTGATCGCCGACAGCGTGCCGCTGAGCGTCAGCGATGGCGTGCCGCTGCCGGACACGGTAACGCCGCCGGCGCTGTTGGCGCTGAATGTGCCGCTGCCCGCGCCATAGGTGGCGGATGCATTGATTGCGCCGCCCGGTGCATCCGGATCGGCGTAGATCACTCCGGACACCCCGACGCTTTGACCCGCCGTCACCGCGACCGCTGCCGGTGCCGTCACGCTCGGTGGATCGTTGATCGCGGCGATCTGCAGGGTGATGGTGGGCTGGATCTCCTGCGCGCCGCCGCCGCCGCTGTTGCCCAGATCGTTGATGCTCAAGGACAGGGTCACACTGCCGTTGGCATTGGCCGCACCGGTATAGGTCACGCCACCAATCGCGATGAAGTCGTTGAGATTGCCGGGCGAGCCGGTGATGGTGCGCGCAGTGGCGGAACCGCCGACCGTGATCAGCGGGTTGCCGGTTGCAGCGATACTGCCGGCGGGAACGCCAAAGCTCAGGCGCAGGTTGCCAGCGCCGACATCGACATCGGCCACGTTGATGCCGGTGATCGCGCCCGGCTGATCTTCGCTGATCGCGATCGAGGCCGGCACGCTGGCCGTCGGCGCATCGTTGACCGCGGCGACGGTCAGAGTGCGGCTGCCGCTGGCGTTCGCGTTCGCACCGTCGAAAAGTGCGAATGCTGCCGTTCGGTTGGTGGTGATCGGGGCCTCCGAGACATTGCGGAACTGGATCGCACGTAACAGCGCTTGTACACGTGCATTGGTCGCGTTGCCGTTGAATGTCGCGGTCAGGGTTGCGTTGTTCGACACTTCGCCGCCGCTGGCACTGAGGGAGGCGAAGGTCGTGGCGCCATCATTGAGGTTGGTGCCAGATACCGAGAGCCCACTGCTCGTACCGATGGCGAGCCTGTCGTCCGCAGTCGCATTCACGCTGATCGAAACCGACAGGCGGCCGGCGGTCCAGTTGCCGTCTGCGTCGCTCGCCGTGGCCCCGGGCGAGACACCGAGCGGTGGGGCGTTCTCGGTGTAGGCCGCGCTGCCCGAATCCAACGCGATCGTCGGAGTCTGGTTTGCGACCGGCAGCCAACCGATATCGCGAAACAGCGGAATACTCATGTCCAATTGGGCGAACAAGTTGCTGTTGATGGCCGGCTCCATCAGCAGGTTGGGGGATGCCGCGCTGCTGAAATGCGACACACTGGAACCTTGCTGGAGGGGCGCAGGCGCGTGCATGCGAAGGAATCCATTGCTCAGTCCAGTGCTGATGCCCTGACCAGGGATGGCCGACGTAACGTTCGCTCCAGTCCATACGGTGCTCGGGTCGCCTGTCGCCGAGGCGGCGCGCTGTGCGTTGGACATGTTCCGCCAGATCAGTACTGGATTGGAACTATTGGCCAGGAAGTTGGTCCAGATGTCCGGAAAGCCGCCGGCAAACGAACCTTGGGGACTTCCGCTGCCGCAGCCCAACGGTGCAGTGCATACCAAGGTCAGGAAGCCCAGGCCATGCGATAGCTCGTGCAACACGACAGGCAACAAGGCCAGCAGGTTGCCCGAGGGCGAAGTCGATGTCGTGCCGTACCAGAATCGTGTGCCGGCACCGAGACAGCTGGCGTCTACGTCGGAGTTGAAGGACGCGCTGATCTCGTTGCCGGTTCCGTTCAGGTCCGCCCCCGCGCGAGCTTCCGCCAGCGCGATCGGGTACCAAGTCCCGGCTACGGGTGCATTGGTGAAATCACGGGCGAAGCTGCCGGGACCGGCGAACCCCAGGATACCGCCGCCGGTGCTGCACGCGGGTTGCTGGAAATCCGGATCTGCGTTGAACGAGTCGAAGTTTGCGCCAACCTTGATCTGGACGCTGCTCTGCAGTTGCGCACCGAGAATATTGGCTGCGCGCTGGAAGACCGCCAGCCGCTGCGCGCCGCGCGTTGTCGCTGCGTTGCCGCCCTCCGCACCGACTGGCGTGGGGTCGTTGAAGCCCTCATTGGGGCCATCCAGGTTGACGATGGTGATGGTCGCGGCGCTGACGTCCTGCAGCGCGCAGATCGCGACCGCCAGCGCCATCACGGACGCGCCGGCGATTCTCATCGCGATTCGTCCACCACCGCAGGCATCAGGTCGCACGACGAAGCGAACGAGCCATCGGCAGCGCGCCGCACGACCGACACCGTTCTCACTTGGCCGTTTGGATGCAAGAGCACCGTGCCATCGGCGAGCCGCTCCTCGCGCATCCGCGTGAAGTCTGGTGCGCGCGGCCCGGTGCGCAGACTCGCGGGCACTGCTTCGGCGGCAGGCTCCGCGATTTCTTTGGACTGTGGATCCATGTAGACCCTGACGCCTCCGCCCGTTTCCAAGCGCTTGTCGGAAGAGGCGGCCGGGTGCTCCGCGCCGTGCACGGACGGCACGGCCAGCGCAAAGATCAAAAATGCGACCACAGACAACCTATGACTCACGACGACCACCTCGACACCAGCTCTGCACCGAGCGCGATTATAGAAGACGTCGGATGTTTCGAACGTGCGCCCGTCCGCCCTCCGACACCCGTCGTCGGCCGGTCTGGAGTGACTTGACGCTGTCCCAATGCTGCGTGCGCTCTCAGCTACCGAAACGCCTCTTCGAAGAACTTCAACAAGCTCTCGCGCAGCCGCGGCGGCACCTTGCGACCGATCCGCAGCAGTCGCTCCTCGTAGATGTTCTGCGCATAGTCGGACATCGCCACTGCCGGGGTGGTGTCCGAGCGCAGGCCTGCATCCTTGATCCCGCGGCCGGTGGCCAGCCACTCGAAGGCGACCTGGGTGATGGTGGCGATCCGCGACATGCTCTCGACGGTCGGCGTGGTGCCGTGCTCGGCCTCCCACTGGACGGCCGCGCTGGGTCGCACGCCGACCTGGCGGGCCAGTTCCGCGCAGCTGAAGTTGGCCTGTTCGCGCGCCATGCGCACGCGTTCGGAGATGCTCAGCAGGGTAGGATCCTGTGCGGTTCGACGGCGCATGCGGCGGGCTTGAGGGCAGTGGCGAGGCACGCAGCCTAACGCGCCGATCGCCGACCTGCACGGGTCCGGCTGCATACGATTTCGAGCGCGCGCTGCCGGGCCCGGCCGATGGCTACAATAGGCGCTGGCCGCGGGCCGCTCTCGAGCGCGCGAACCCAACCGGGAGGGACGCGATGAACATGCTGCAGGACATCCTCGACCAGGACCTCGATCCGGCCGAAACGCGCGAGTGGGTCGAAGCGCTCACCGCGGTGATCGACGCCGACGGCCCGGAGCGCGCGCACTATCTGCTCGAACGCATGGTCGATCAGACCCGCCGTGCGGGTGGCCATATCCCGTTCCAGCCGACTACCGCCTACGTCAACACCATCCCGCCGCAGATGGAGGTGCGTTCGCCGGGCGATGCAGCGCTGGAGTGGAAGCTGCGCTCGATCCTGCGCTGGAACGCGATGGCGATGGTGGTGCGCGCCAATCGCAAGGCCGGCGATCTGGGCGGGCATATCGCCAGCTTCGCGTCCTCGGCCACGCTGTACGACGTCGGCTTCAATCACTTCTGGCGCGCGCCCTCGGCGGAACATCCGGGCGACCTTTTGTACATCCAGGGCCACAGTTCGCCGGGCATCTATGCGCGCGCGTTCCTGGAAGGCCGGCTCACCGAGACGCAGCTGGATCATTTCCGCATGGAGGTCGATGGTCGCGGCATTTCTTCCTACCCGCATCCGTGGCTGATGCCCGATTTCTGGCAGACCCCGACGGTGTCGATGGGTCTGGGTCCGATCACCGCGATCTATCAGGCGCGGTTCTGGAAGTACCTCGAACACCGCGGCCTGATGCCGGAAACCGATCGCAAGATCTGGCTGTTCATGGGCGATGGCGAGTCCGACGAGCCCGAGTCGCTGGGTGCGATTTCGCTGGCCGGCCGCGAGCGGCTGGACAACCTGGTGTTCGTGATCAACTGCAACCTGCAGCGACTCGATGGTCCGGTGCGCGGCAACGGCAAGATCGTGCAGGAACTCGAAGGCAATTTCCGTGGCGCGGGCTGGAACGTGATCAAGCTGCTGTGGGGCAGCTATTGGGATCCGCTGCTCGCGCGCGACACCAGCGGCAAGCTGCGCGAGCTGATGATGGAAACCGTCGACGGCGAATACCAGAACTTCAAGGCCTTCGGCGGCGCCTACACGCGCGAGAAGTTCTTCGGTAAATACCCGGAGACCCGCGAGCTGGTGGCCAGCCTTTCCGACGAGGACATCTGGCGCCTCAATCGCGGCGGCCACGATCCGCACAAGGTGTATGCGGCCTATCACGCGGCATCCGCGCAGAAGGGCCAGCCCACCGTGATCCTGGCCAAGACCGTCAAGGGCTACGGGCTGGGCAGCGCCGGCGAGTCGATGAACATCACCCATCAGCAGAAGAAGATGGAGACCTCGGCGATCAAGGCGTTTCGCGATCGCTTCAAGCTGCCGATTCCCGATGCGCAGCTCGAAGAGGTGCCGTTCTACATGCCGGCAGCAGACTCCGAAGAGCTCAAGTACATGAAGTCCCGCCGGGCAGCGCTGGGTGGTTCGCTGCCGCAGCGCCGCCGGCGCGCGGACGAGTCGATCGCCACGCCGGAACTGGCGGTGTTCGAGCGCATGCTGAAATCCTCCGGCGAGCGCGAGATCTCGACCACCATGGCCTTCGTGCAGGTGCTCAACCTGATCCTGCGCGACAAGGCGGTAGGTCCGCGCGTGGTGCCGATCGTCGCCGACGAGGCGCGCACCTTCGGCATGGAAGGGTTGTTCCGCCAGATCGGCATCTATGCGCCGTTCGGGCAGTTGTACAAGCCGGTCGATGCCGATCAGTTGATGTACTACCGCGAGGATGCCGCCGGCCAGGTGCTGCAGGAGGGCATCACCGAGGCCGGTGCGATGTCGAGCTGGATCGCAGCGGCCACCAGCTACAGCACCAACAATCTGGCGATGCTGCCGTTCTTCATCTTCTACTCGATGTTCGGCATGCAGCGGGTCGGCGATCTGGCCTGGCTTGCCGGCGACATGCGCGCGCGCGGTTTCCTGCTCGGCGCGACCGCGGGGCGGACCACGCTCAACGGCGAGGGCCTGCAGCACGAGGACGGCCAGTCGCACCTGTTCTCCGGCGCGATTCCCAATTGCCTGAGCTACGACCCCACGTTCGCGTTCGAGGTGGCGGTGATCGTGCAGGAGGGCATGCGTCGGATGCTCGCCGAGCAGCAGGATGTGTACTACTACATCACCCTGATGAACGAGAATTACACCCACCCGGAAATGCCCGAGGGCGCGGCCGAGGGCATCGTCAAGGGCATGTACCTGCTCACCGATGCCGGCAAGACCAAGAAGGGCACGCCGCGCGTGCAGCTGCTCGGCTCGGGTACCATCCTGCGCGAGGTGATCGCGGCCGCCGCGCTGCTGGAGAAGGACTTCGGCGTGCTCAGCGACATCTGGAGCTGCCCCAGCTTCGTCGAGCTGCGCCGCGACGGGGTCGATGCCGAACGCTGGAATCGTCTCAATCCCGAGGCCAAGACCGCGCGCAAGCCTTGGCTCACGCAGTGCCTGGACGGCCGCGGGTCGAGCGTGGCGGTAGCCGCCACCGACTACGTGCGCGCGTTCAGCGAGCAGGTGCGCGCCTACATGCCCAAGGGCATGCACTACACAGCGCTCGGCACCGACGGTTTCGGCCGCTCGGACACCCGCGACAACCTGCGCCGCTTCTTCGAGGTCGACCGCTTCCACATCGCGCACGCGACGGTGGCAGCGCTGGCCGAAGAAGGACACCTGATGAAGGCGCATGTGAGCAAGGCGATGCAGCTGTACGGCATCGACGCGGGCAAGCCGAACCCCGCGACCGTGTGAGCCATGCCCCGCGTGACGGGACCGGCGTTGCGCTAAACGGGTCTTGCCGGAACCTCGCGCGCGATTGCCGGTCGATCTCGATGTCCATTCGATGCCCTTCCATTGCCCTGAGGTCGCCCATGTCGCTTGTGCGTTCCGTACTTGGTCTTGCCGTTCTCCTCGTTGCGTTGGCGTGCGGGCCGGTGGCCGCGCAGCCCGCAGCGTTCGTCGAGGGCAAGGATTACTTCCGGATCGAGCCCGCCCAGCCCACCGCGACGCCGGGCAAGGTCGAGGTGCTGGAAGTGTTCAGCTACACCTGCGGCGCCTGCGCGCTGGTGCAGCCACAGGTCGACGCCTGGAAGCCGCGCATGTCGTCCTCGGCGGCCTTCAGCTACGTGCCGGTGACCTTCAACAGCGAAGCCGAACAACTGGCGCGCGGTTTCTACGCGGCCGAAGCGCTGCAAGCGCCTGCTTCGGTCCATGCATCGATGTTCGCCGCCGTGAGCCGCAAGGGTCGCATCGGCAGTCAGGACGATGTCGCCGATCTGTATGCGGGCCTCGGTCTTGCGCGCCCGGACGTGCTGGCGGCGATGGACTCGTTCGCGGTCAAGGCGCGGGTCAAGCGGGTTACGCAATCGCTGCCGCGCTGGGGTGTCGATGCCACGCCAACCTTCATCGTGGCCGGCAAGTACCGTCTTACCGGACCCGCCGCCGGCAGTTACGAGCGGTTGTTCCAGATACTCGATTTCCTGATCGCGCGCGAGGCTGCCGCGGCCGCCGCGCGCCGCTGATCGCATGCGCGCTGCGATTTGCAGCAACTTGGACCCGCCACGTAATCGATCAGATCGCACAGCCAGCGCGCCCTGCCGCATCCGACGCGGTGGCTGTGCGATCGATGTGGGTGCCATCGCGTGGCGCGGGGCTTGGCTGGCACTGGCCTACGTCGCGATGGCGCTGGGCATCATCGGGATCGTGGTGCCGGGCCTGCCGACCACGCCATTCATTCTGCTGGCCGCATTCGCCGCCGCGCGCAGCTCGGGTCGGCTGCACGACGGGCTGCTTGCGCACCCGGTGTTCGGGCCGATGATCACCACCTGGGAGCGCGAGGGCGCGATCAGCCGGCGCGCCAAGTCGACCGCCACGATCGCGATGGCCGCGTGCGCGGTGGTGATGTTCCTCGTCTCGCCGAAGCCGTGGTTGGCCGCACTCGGCACCGCCACCATGGTAATCGTCGCGGCATGGATGTGGCTGCGCCCCGAGCCGCGATCCGACCCGCCGCACACCCCCCCTGTAGGAGCGCACCCTGTGCGCGACCGACGTCGCAGCAGGATCGGATGTGCCGGTCGCGCACACGGTGCGCTCCTACAGTGGCGTGGCGATCATTCGTGCGGCAGCGTGCGACAGCAGGGCGCTGAACGCCCGCTGCAGCTTGCGCGCCACCAGCGGCTCGATCAGCAGCGGACCGAGCAGCGGAATGGTGGCGTGCACACGCGAATGCCAGTCGACCCGGGTGCCGTTGGCATCGCGCGTGAAGTCCAGCCAGCCACGCTCATGCCGCAGTGGCAATGCTGCACCGTTGCTGCGGGCGAGCGAGCGGATTACATACTCGTAGTGACGCGGCGCATCGAAGGCGGTGATGTGCTCGACGAAGCGCAGTCCGTCGCCCTCGACCTGACGCACCGCGCCGATTCCGTTGCGCTCGGGCGTGCCCTCGCGCTGCAGGCGGCAGCGCATGCTGCCCATGGTCAGGAAGCGCTCATGGTCGGCGATCGCGGCGAACACTGTCTCCGGTGGCGCGGCGAAGTGATGGCTGACGTGAATCTCGCGCATGTCCCGTTTTCCCCCGATTTGGCGTTGCAGATGGTAGCGCTGGCCACTGCGGTGACGATTGCGCCCGTGCCCGCAACGGGCGAGGATGCGCGCTGTCGCGTACAGCGCCGGAACCAGCATGACTCGCATACGCCTGCAGCTCGCTTGCTTCGCCGCCGTGCTCGCGCTCGCCGCATGCGGCCCGGCCGCACCGCCGCCAGCACCCGCGCCAGCAGCCAGCTCGGCGCAAGCACAAAAAGACTACGACGCCTTCCAGCAGTTGATCGCCGCCGGTAGCGACGAGTTTGCGCTGACCATGGGTGCTGAGGTGTTGCGCAAGCATCCTCGCAGTCCCGCAGCCGCTGAGGTCGCCCGCCAGCTGCCCGAGGTCGAAGCGCGCGCCAAAGCCAAGGCTGGCGCCAAGCGGCTGGCCGCAATGTGGACCTACCTGACCAACGATCTGCGTGGCCAGCGCCAGCACACGGCATCGATCTACTCCAGCGTGCCCGGCAGCGAGGCCGAGCGCGTGCGCCTGATCCTGCGCCGCCACGCCGAATGGGGTCAGAGCGTGTACCTGTTCGATGGCGACGGTGGCACTGCAGGGCGCAAGGGTTTTGTCTGTGGCGCGGCTTGCCGGCTACCGGCGCGGGTCGACGGCGTTGCCGTCGCACTTGCCGCGCATTCACCTCAGACCGGCGAGCCGGCGCTGTTCATCGACGACGATGCCGGCTTCATCCAGCGCCTTGCCGGGGGCGCGCAGAAGATCGAGATCGATCTGCAGCACGCAACCCGCGGACCGCTGACCGCGGTGTTCGAAGTCGGCGGCTACGTCGACGCGCGCTTCGAATCCAATCCCTGATTCGTCTGGCTGCACGGCCTGCGTGACCTCTGGCAGGGGACGCTAGTACGAACTTCGCTCTAGCATGGACTCATGGCTAGAGTGAGCTGATGGATACCGACCCCCACATCCGCAAGTTTCAGAAGGAACTGGCCGCTGGCACGGTGGCTTTGGTCCTTCTGAGCGTGCTCGGGCGCTCGGATCGGCCGCTCTACGGCTACGAAATAGCCAAACAGCTCGAGCGCGACGGCGAGAGCCCGGTGGCCGGCAAACAGAGCGCGCTCTACCCGGTGCTGCGCAATCTGCATTCGGCCGGTCTGCTCGACTCGCGTGTCGAGCCCTCGGTCACCGGGCCACCGCGTCGCTACTACCAGGCCACCTCGCTCGGCCGTGCTGTGCTGGCCGACTGGCAGCAGGCCTGGCGTTCGACCCGCGACTTCGTCGACGACACCCTTGCCGGATGAATCCCATGAACGCTCCAATTCCCCAGACCATCGCGCAGTACCTGCAACAGGTGCGTTTTGCGCTCGCCGGCGCCGATCGCGCGGTGGTGCAGGATGCGTTGTACGACGCAGAAGAGCATCTGCGCGCCGAACTCGCCGCCAATCCCGACGTCAGCGAGGCCGACATGTTGCGCCGGATCGCCACCAGCTACGGCTCGCCGGAGGAAGTCGCGGACATCTATCGCGATACCGAAGTCACCGTCAGCCGTGCGCTGCGTGCGCCGCTGCCGACCGCACGGAGTACGGCGGCGGGCCGATTCTTCGGCGTTGCGGCCGATCCGCGCACCTATGGCGCACTGTTCTACATGCTGCTCGCGCTGGCCACGGGCGTGTTCTTCTTCACCTGGAGCGTGACCGGCGTGGCGTTGTCGGTCGGGTTTTCGATCCTCATCATCGGCGTGCCCTTCGTGGTGCTGTTCATCAGCACGATCCGCGTGCTGTCGCTGGTCGAGGGCCGCATCGTCGAGACCCTGCTCGGCGTGCGGATGCCGCGCCGACCCGCCTACGTGCAGCGCGGTGTGCCGTTGCTGACCCGTATCGGCCACATGTTCTCCGATCCGCGCACCTGGTCGACCCTGCTGTACTTCGTGCTGATGCTGCCGCTGGGAACGTTGTACTTCTCGCTGGCAGTCACCGGGTTGTCGCTGTCGCTGGGTCTGATCTTCGCGCCGGTGGCGAGCGCGTTCATCGATGGCGTGCAAAGCGGCATCTTTTTCGATGGCGAGCGCGTTATCCCGGCCGCCGTGGTCTTGCCGGTCGCCCTCGCGGTCGGCATCCTGGTGCTGTTCCTGACCCTGCATATGGCGCGCGCCGTGGGCCAGCTGCACGGCCGTATTGCGCACCACCTGCTGGTCAAGAGTGCCGCGGGCGGCAGCGATCCGCAGCCGGTGCCGAAACCGGAGCCCGCGCCGATCCCGGCAACCTGAGCCGCGTTACAGCCGCCCGCGCTACCGACAGCACCGAAATCGCGCTGGGAGGCCACACCCACGGCTGTTGGCATGCCAACTGCATCACAGTTCCCAACCACCCATCGGGGTCGGGATTCTGAACGAGCAGGGGAATCATCATGTGGATCGCCGCTTTCCCGAAACTGGTGTTCTGGCCGCTGCTGGACTGGAGCGTTGCCCTGCTCGATACCCTGCGTGTCGCCGCCGGCGTCGGGATTCCGGCGTTCGGCCTCGATACCGACGACTGATCTTGCGCCATCCCGAGGTGACGCG
>JBBSDI010000039.1:0-16769 GCA_038249585.1 Lysobacterales bacterium
AACACCTCGCGCTTGTTGTTGTAGCCCATGACCGAGTCGTTGTAGGCCTGGCGCGCGAACGCGACCTTGTTCTCGGTCGTGGTCAGCTCCTCGGACAGCTGCATCATGTTCTGGTTCGCCTTGAGGTCCGGGTAGGCCTCGGCCAGCGCAAACAAACGGCCCATGGTGGCCGTCAGCGCGTTTTCGGCGCCCGACAGCTGCTGCATCGCGACAGGATCGCCGGGATTGCCGGCCGCCGCCTTCTGCGCGGTCACCGCCATGTTGCGGGCCTCGATCACGGCCTCCAGCGTTTCGCGCTCGTGCTTGATGTAGCCCTTGGCGGTTTCGACCAGGTTCGGGATCAGGTCGTGGCGACGGGTCAGCTGCACGTCGATCTGCGCAAAGGCGTTCTTGAACGCGTTGCGCGCCATCACCAGCCCGTTGTACATGCCGATCGCCCAGAAGGCGAACACCACCAGCACCACGAGGATGATCAAGGTCGTCATACTATGCTCCGTCGACAGGCTTGGTGGATGTCGCTGCCGGCAGTTCGCCATGGCGACACGTAGCAGATACGCTGCAAGCGGCGCCATCCTTGCCTGGAATCGGCAGCCGCACACTTCAGAGTGAGCATAACATGGTGGTTTGGCGTCTCCTGCTGGCAACGACCGTGACCTTCGGCATGGCGACGGCGACGGTTCGCGTGCACGCCGAACCGCTGCCGCGCGCGCCGACAGCCCTTGCAGACGCGCCTCCGCCGCGCGTGCCCGGCGACAATCCGGCGACATTCAAGCGCGTGCTGGCCGAGTTCGAGTCGGTGTCAGATCGGGTTGCCGCCAGCGGCCAGATCGTCGGCCTCGCGATCGCCGTCGTGCACGGCGGTGAGGTGGTCAGCGCGCGTGGCCTCGGGGTGGCCGACGCCGTCAGCCGCCGCGCGGTCGATGAGCGCACCGTATTCCGCCTCGCCTCGCTGTCCAAAGGTCTGGCATCGACCTGTATCGCACTCCTGGTGCGCGATGGTTTCATCGACTGGAACGAGTCGGTGCAATCGCTGGTGCCGATGTTCGAACTCAGCGACAGCCGTGCCGCCCCGCGGGTTACCCTGCGCGACCTGCTCAGCCATCGGGTCGGTCTACCCTACAACGCGCTCGACCGCGTGCTCGAGCGCGACGAGTCGTATCCGATGCTGGTCTACAAGCTGCGTGAATTGCCGCTGTCGTGTCAGCCAGGCGACTGCTTTGCGTACCAGAACATCGCCTACAGCCTGGCCGGCGATATCGCGTTCGCCAGCACCGGGCGCTTTTACAGCTACGAAGTCGAACGCCGTCTGTTCCATCCGCTGGGCATGCAGACCGCAACCTTCGGCCGCGTCGCGCTGGAAGCCAGCGGCGACTGGGCACGTCCGCATGTGCGCGGTCCGCACGGCTTTGCGCCGGTGCGTCCAAAGGAAACCTACTACCGCGTGATGCCGGCTGCCGGCGCCAACGCCAGCATCGCCGACATGGCGCAGTGGGCGCTGGCACAGCTGGGCCATCGACCGGACGTGTTGCCGCAGGACCTGCTCGACGAACTGCATGCGCCGGAGGTGGCAACCCCCGGCGAAACCAGCCGCATTCCGTGGCGGCGCGAGCGGGTCCGCGATGCGCAGTATGCGCTGGGCTTTCGCTACTACGACTATGCCGGGCACCGGATGGTCTTCCACGGCGGCGCGGTGCAGGGCTATCGCGCCATGTTCGCGCTGCTGCCCGATCACGACCTTGGAGTGGTGTTGATGTGGAACAACGAATCGGGCGTGCCCTCCGGATTGCTGCCGACCTTGCTCGATGCGTATCTGGGCCTGCCCAAGACAGACTGGCTCGGATTGGACAAGCTGGCAGGCAGCAAGCCGGCAGCGCCAGTGCGCCGCGTGGCCCGCGCCGCAACAGCGCCTGCACCTTGAGCTGCGACTTGCCGGAGCGCGCGGCATCCGCCAAGCTTCACCGCGCCGATGCCACTACGCAGGCACGATGTGCGGGCTGAATCCTGCGCTGGGATTGAGGTCCGGCATCGCCGCACCAGGGGGAGCCGGCGGGGCGTTGCCGCCAAATCTTGACTGCTCACGCGCAGCGGCTGCGCGTGACGGATCGACTCTCCCATGATCATCGCAGAACAGCTTGTACTCCTCGCGCTGGACCCCGAACGCGGCACCGTTTCGCGCGGGATCGAGCGCAGGGCACTTTCGCGCGGGGCCTGCGCCGCAGTGCTCGCCGACCTGGTGCTGTCGCGCAGGGTCGCACGGCGCGGGCGCGGCATCGCCCTGCTCGACAACCTGCCTGATTTCAATCCACTGCTCGATATCGCCGGCAAAGCCCTCGCGTCTGCCGACACCAGCATCGCAGATGCGATAGAGCGTATCGCACGCAAGTTGGGCTCGATCGACCGCCGGCTGTTGGCGAGTCTGGTCGCACGCGACGTCGTGCACGACTACCGGCAAGCCTTCGTTCTGCACCGCTACCCCGTGCGTTCCATGCAGGCCCTGCGAGTCGTGTTCGACCGCCTGCACGAGGTTGCACGCGCGCCGCAACCGTCTCCTGCAGCCGTCGCATTCGCGGTGATCGCCGAGCGCTCCGGCGTACTCGCTGCCCGCACCACTCCGGACGAGCGGACCCGGATTCGCCAGCGCATTCAAGCGTTGCGATTGAACCCGGACAGCAGTGCGGTGGATCTGTCGCTGGTCATCGAGATCGGCGAGCACGCGGCGCTGCCGTAGCGATGCAGCGTGCCGGCGCCGCTACTGTGCTACGACGCCAGCGATCGCGAACGGCACGTCGATGCTCGCTCGATCAACTACAGCAACAGCGCTGCAGCGACTGCTCTGCCAAACTGCTGCCGACGCGATCGCCGGATGCAGCATGGCGCTGGTCAGCAGCAAGATCTTCGCCAGCGCACTGACCAGTGGAAGTTGCATGGTGCCGCCGGCGCGGGCGCCAGAGCGGTTCGGATAGTGGCGGTTCACGGCTTGCTCCTGCGGTGGGATCACACCAGACAGTAGGCAAAGCGCATGCCCGCGCGCGACGCGAATGGCCACTCCAGCCCACGATCGAAGTCGAATCGCGTGACAAACTGTGCCGCCGCGCGCCGATGGCTGCCGCGACCGCAGTGTGGCAGTCGCAGAACCCGGAATCATCCGGGCCGTCGCGCCCGCTCAGAGCCTGAACTCGATTCGCTGGCGTTCGCGGGATTCGACCGGCTGCCCATTGCGCAGCGCAGGCTCGAAGCGCGATTGCTGCATCGCGCGAACCGCTTCCCGATCGAAAACGCGCGTCGGCTGCGAGCGCAGCACCGAGACGTCGCGAACGCTGCCGTCGGCAGCCACGACGAACTCCAGTTCGACCCAGCCCTCCTGGCGTCTGCGCGCGGCATCGGTGGGATAAACCGGTGGTGCCTGGCGCACCGGCCGTGCGCGGCTTTCGATCACCCGCGCAGGTTCTGCTGCAGGTGCTGTTGCAGGCGCCGCTGAAGGCGTGGTCACAGGCGCAGCGACAGGTGGCGTCGGCGCGCGCGCCGGTGCAACAACCACAGGCGCCGGTGCAGCCGCTGGCGTGACTTCTGCTGGCGGCGTGGCCGGGGCGGGAGGTGGCGTGGCCGCTTCAATACGCGCTGCCGCCTGCGCTGCTGCCGCAGCAGCGGCCTGTTGCGCCTGCTGTTGAGTCTCGCGTTGTTGCGCGGCTTGCGCTGCAGCCAGCTTGGTGCGCAATGTCGCTACGGTATAGGAGCGCGGGTCGACGCGATCGAGCAGGGCAACGATGCGCGCGGCTTCATCGACCTGCCGCTGCGCCAGCGCGCGCTCGGCATTTCCCGCAGCGAGTGGGAAGACGTCGACCAATGCCTGCGTGGCCTGCGGATTCGAAGGCTCTTGCGCCAGCACCTGCAGGTAGTACTCGATGGCGTTGTCGTCAGGCGGCGCGATCAGGCGCTGGTCGGTCAGCGCCTGGCGCGCGCGCTTGAGCAACTCATCGACCGCAAGCTGGACGGCGACAGGGGCTGCCGGATCGATCGCTGCATCGCTGCCTGCACTCGGCTGCACCGGTGCCCCAGGCGATGCGGCAGGTGCCGGTGTGCTCGCGGGCGCAGGCGCTGCCTGCTCACCGCCGCCACACCCAGCCAGGGCCAGCGCCATGCACGCCAGAAAAATCGCTGCGCGGTTGCGGCGCACCCGCACGCCACTTGCCATCGCCATCGCACGCCGAATTCGATCCATTTGCCATTCCCCGGTCGCGGTCACGTAGCCAAAAATCCTTCCGGGATGAATGGACTGAAGTCCATCGACCCGGTTTCCGCAGGTGTTCGCCGCTGCCCGGCCGCCTGGCCATCCGCGACGTTCGCTGTGCGGCACCCCAATCTGCTTGCCATCGCTTACGGCACTCGCGATCGCGCAGCGCGTTCGATTATGCGTTGCGCCGCGCGTGGCCACAACGTGGTACCGCAAGCAGGCCTCGGCGAAGGCGACGCTCCCGCTGGCGCAACACGCCGCGTGCGCTGCCGTCGACCTCGAAAGGTCGAGTACGGTGTCCATACACAGGACGGATCGCAGAAGGTGGATCGGGAGGGGTACAGCCAGCCTCGCCTTGCGCGGGCCTCTAAACAAACCATCGCGCGCCGGGCAAACGCGCGATGGTTTCAACCCTGGAAGGGGACTACTTCTTCTTGGCAGCCTTCTTGGCGGCCTTCTTCGCAGGCTTCTTGGCAGCCTTCTTTACGGTGGTCTTCTTGGCAGCCTTCTTGGCGGCCTTCTTTGCTGGCTTCTTGGCGGCGGCTTTCACCGTGCCGGTCTTCGTGCTTTTCGGTGCTGCTTTCATGGGATTGCTCCTGATTGATGTTGTTGTTGGTCTAGTTGGTATATGACGCTTGTTTACATCGCCTTGCGGCGTTTACTTGCTGCCCGGTGGAAAACGCATGCCTTCCGGATACCGCGTGCTTAACGCACGACCCAATCGCACGGTATCCAGCCGACACACGAAAAAAAAAGCTTGGTGGTGGAAGTCGAGGCGGCGACCGACTGTGCGGTGGCGGCGAAAATCGCGGACGGCGAATGCGCGGTCTTGTTGCCGCGTTTGCCTGCTTGTCCGCTGCGATGACTTACACCCATCGTTGACTTGCTGCTGTCATGGTGGCGGAAAACTAAACCTGCGCGGCTTGACTGTCAACAGTTTTTTTGCCAACCGCTGATGTCTGCATCGCTCCGACGTCGTTCGCCAAGCGCATGCGGCGGTTCCGAATGCGATCGCCGAAGCATCGATCGGCGTGCGAAAAAAAACCGGCCGCTGCGTGCGACCGGCCATTCGACGCGCGTCGATGCGCTGCTCAGTTCGAGTCGTTCTCGATCTGCTCGGCGTAGTCGTCGGGCGTGAGCAACTCGTCCATTTCCGCTGGATTACTGGGCTTTACGCGAAAGATCCAGCCATCGCCGAATGCATCCTCGTTGATCGTCTCGGGCTTGTCGGCGAGCGCATCGTTGACCTTGATGATGCTGCCCGACACCGGACTGTAGACGTCGGACGCGGCCTTGACCGACTCCACTACGGCACACGCGTTGCCAGCGTCGACCGAGTCGCCGACCGATGGCAGCTCGACGTACACCAGATCGCCCAACTGACCCTGCGCGTGTTCGGAAATTCCGACGGTGACGGTGCCGTCGTCTTCCATCCGCGCCCACTCGTGGCTCTTGAGGAACTTCAGGTCGCCTGGAATATCGTTCATCGCCGTGGTCCTGTAATGGGTGGCTGGGGTTGCGCAACGCGGCGCGATTGTAGCGCGCAAGTACCAATCAAACGCGCACCTTGCCGTCGCGCACGAACGGCAAGGCGACCACGCGCACCGACATCGTGCGGCCACGAATATCAACCGTCACCGCGCCCGGATCGCCGGCAGGCACACGTGCGAATGCGATCGACTTGCCGATGCTGGGCGAGAACGTGCCGGACAGCACCTCGCCGTCGCCGTTGGCGGTGATTACGCGCTGGCCGTGGCGCAGTACGCCCTTGTCGTCGAGCAGCAGCCCGATCATCTGGCGTGCGACGCCGGTCGACAGCTGCGATTCCAGCGCGCTGCGGCCAACGAAATCGCGATCGGGCGGATCCAGCGCAAGGGTCCAGCCGAGCCCGGCCTCCAGCGGCGTGGTGGTCTCGTCCATGTCCTGCCCGTACAGCGCCATGCCGGCCTCCAGGCGCAGGGTATCGCGCGCGCCGAGGCCGGCGGGCTTGACACCGACCGCCAGCAGCTTGTCCCACAACTCTTCGGCCAGATGCAGCGGGACCATGATCTCGTAGCCGTCCTCGCCGGTGTAGCCGGTCCGCGCGATGAACAGCGCACCGGCTTCGCAGGCGCAGAAGCGCGCCAGCTTCTGAACCTGTTCGCGCTCGGCCGGATGCACCAGTGCGTGCACCCGCTCGCGTGCGTTGGGACCCTGCACGGCGATCATGGCCAGATCGCGCCGCTCCGACACGCTGACCCCGAAGGCCGCAGCCTGTGCGGTGATCCATTGCAGATCCTTGGCGCGGGTCGCGGCGTTGACCACCACGCGGAAGAACGACTCGTCGAGGAAGTACACGATCAGGTCGTCGATCACCCCGCCTGCCTTGTCGAGCATGCAGGTGTACAGCGCTTTGCCCGGCTTGCGCAGCTTGTCGACATTGTTGGCCAGCAGGTGGCGCAGGTACGCGCGCACGTGGTCGCCGCGCAGGTCGACCACGGTCATGTGCGAGACATCGAACATGCCCGCGTCGCGCCGCACCTGGTGGTGCTCATCGAGCTGCGAGCCGTAGTTCAGCGGCATGTCCCAGCCACCGAAGTCGACCATTCGCGCACCGAGGCGGCGATGGGCGTCGTTGAGAACGGTGCACTGGGTCATGCGGTCTGCCGGCTGATTGAGCGAGCGCGATTATGGGCCGCGCGCGGGTGCAATCCAAGCCGCTCGCGCGGCGCGTCGATCAACGCGTGCGCCGCAGCAGTGCGATCGCCGGCAGCAACCCGAGCAGGCACAACAGCAATGCGGGCGCTGCCGCCTGCTGCCAAAGTCCTTCCGAGGTGGCGTTATAGACTTTCACCGCCAGTGTGTCGAATCCGAACGGTCGCAGCATCAGGGTGATCGGCAGTTCCTTGGCGCACTCGACGAAGGCGAGCAGGAAGCCGCCGGTGAGCGCCGGTCGCAACAGCGGCAACTGCACGCGCAGGATGCGGCGAGGACGGCTGGCGCCGAGACTGCGCGCTGCTTCATCCAGCGCCGGTCGCAACGCGCTGATGCCGCTGTCGGCTGCGGCTACGCCGACCCGCACGAAGCGCGCCAGCAGTCCCAAGGCAATCGCGAGCAATGAGCTGGACAGCGCGACTCCCACAATGCCATGGGCTGCCAGCGCGCGCTCGGTGGCGACCAGCACGAACATCAGCGCCACCGCGAGCACCACCCCGGGAACCGCGTAACCGAGGCCGGCTATCTGGCGCAGGCTGCGGCCGATGCGATCGAGCCGCGCTGCCGCAGCCAGCGCAAGACCCGCAGCCAGGATCGCCAGCGCTGCGGCACCCGCCACCCACGCAGTCGCCAGCATCGGGGCGAACAGGCGCGGCCACTCGGCGCGTGTCTGCAGCGCCCATCCGGCAAGCCGCAGCGCCGGCAGCACGAACGCCGGCAGCACCAGCAGTGCGACCAGCAGCAGCACCGCTGCAGAAGCTGCCGGCCCCAGCAGCAGCGGCCGTAGCGCCGAGCGCTGCGCATTCTCGCGCGCATCCGCGCGCCCGCGACCGGCGCGCTCGAGCGGCGCGAGCAGCAGCGCGAGCAGCAGCAGCAGGCTTGCGAGCTGGGTTGCCGCAGGCAGCGCATGCAGTCCATACCAGGTGCGATAGACCAGCACGCTCAGCGTGTCGATGCCGAGCACGCTGACCGCGCCGAACTCGGCCAGCGATTCCAGCATGACCAGCGCAACACCTGCGGCAAGTGCCGGGCGCAACGCCGGCAGCACGCCGCGCACGAACGCAAGCAGCGGCGACAGGCCCTGGCTGCGTGCCGCTTCGAACAGATTGCTGCCCTGCGTGTGCAGGCGTGCGCGCACCAGCAGGTACACGTAGGCATAGTTGGCCATGCTCAACAGCGCGATCGCGCCGAGCGGGGTGCGCAGGCTGGGCAGCCAGGCGGCGCTGCCGGTGGTCTGGATCGCGAAGGCGCGCAGCGGACTGCCGACATCGACGCTGGCCAGCCACACGTAGGCGAGCACGTAGGCCGGCATCGCCAACGGCATGACCAGCAGGATCTCGACCACGCGGCGGCCACGGAATTCGCACAGGCACACCAATGCTGCGGCAGCAGTGCCGAGCACCGCGGCACCCAGCGCACTGCCCAGCATCAACAGCAGGCTGTTGCCGAGTGCGCCCAACAGCAGGTGTTGCCGCAGATGGTCCCAGGTCTGCGGATCGGGCGAGGCCCACGACCAGCACAGCGAGACCAGCGCGAGCAATGCAGGAGTGGCTGCGAGCACCGCAGCGATCCGCAGCGCCCCGCGCCACGCGCTCGCGCGACGGCGCAGCGCACCCGCCTCGCTGGCGGGTGCGGCAGGTGTCGACGCGGCGATGTCAGCGCCAGCCGGCACGATCCATCAGGCGCACGGCATCCGGCTGCAGGCGACCGGCCTCGGACAGATCGATGGTGTCGGCCTTGAGCGGACCGAAGGCGAGCAGCAGCGGATCGGCCGGCGCTTCGACGTTGACCGGATACTCGAGGTTGAGCTGCGAGATCGCGCGCTGCGTCGCCGCCTCGGTCAGCCATTCGAGCAAGGCCTGCGCGCCGCCGGGATTGCGCGCGTGCAGCGCCACACCGGCGCCGCAGATGTTCTGGTGCGCACCATCGCCGGCCTGGTCGGGCCAGAACATGGTCAGCGCCACGTCGGGCTGCGCACGCTTGAGGCGTGCTAAGTAGTACATGTTGATCAGACCCACGTCACATTCGCCACCGGCGATCGCCTGCGCGGTGAGCGTGTCGTCCGACAGCGGCGCGGTGGCGAGATTGGCGATCCAGCCGCGCACCATCGCCTCGGCCGGCGCCACGCCCATGCGCGCGATGCGCGTTGCAACCAGCGATTGGTTGTAGACGTTCTTCGAGGTGCGCAGGCAAAGGCGTCCTTTCCACTGCGGGTCGGCCAGTGCTGCGTAGGTCGACAGTTGCTCGGGCTTCACGCGCGCGGTCGAGTACACGATCGCGCGCACGCGGGTGCTGATGCCGAACCAGCGACCATCCGCATCGCGCAGGTTGGCCGGCACCCGCGCTTGAAGAAGATCAGAGTCGAGTTTGGCCAACAGCCCACGCTGCGCGGCCTGCCACAGATTGCCCGCATCGACGGTGAGCAACAGATCGGCGCGCGTATTGTCGCCTTCCGCTGCGAGGCGTTCGATCAGCACCGGACCTTGGTCGACCAGCAGCTGTACTTCGACCCCGGTCTGCGCGGTGTAGCGGTCGAGGATCGGCCGCAGCGACGGCTCCTTCTGTGCCGAGTAGATGACCACCGGTTCGGCAGCCCGCAAGGCAGCGCCCGCGAGCAGGCATATACATAAGGTCAGCAGGCGAAGCATAGGCGTCGGGAATCCACGGGTTGGACCACCGATGCTATTCATTCTCATTTACAACAGCAAGCCCCCACTGCCACCGCCGTTCAGTCGGCGGCACGCACCTGCAAGGTCATCCCGTCGACCGCCGTGACCAGTACCCGCGCGCCGGCCGGCATTGCGGTGCCCGCAACCGTCCAGCGCGAGTCGCCGATCAGGATTATGCCGAAGCCGTTTTCGATCGCACTGTCGAGCACGAACACGCGCCCGACATATTGCTCGCTGCGTCGGTTGAGCAGCGGCTGCGTGCTCGCAGGCTCGTGTTGGCGGAAGTAGCTGCGATAGATCAGCACCGCGCCGACCGCAAGCACCCCGAACACAATCGCCTGCAGCAATCCGTGCATGCCAGGGTACAGCCACACGATCCCGCCCATCACCAGGCCCGCCAAACCCAACCACAACAGAAACGCGCCCGGCACGATGGTCTCTGCCGCCATCAGCACCAGTCCAAGGCCGAGCCAGAAAATCACGGTGTTGCTCATCGGATGAACTCCATGCGATCGATTGCAGCGACGCCCGACGGTGCCGCAGCACCGAAGCTTCGGCAGCAGGCGTGGATCAACCCTCGGAGCGCGGTGCCACGCGCGGTGCCGAAGGCGCCTTGTTGACGAAACTTTCCTTGGCGATCTCGGCGATGCCGGCGAGGCTGCCCATCAGTCCGATCGCGTCCAGCGGCAGCATCAGCAGCTTCTGGTTCGGCGAGGTCGCCATCGCCTTGAGCGCCTGGATGTACTTGTCGGCCACGAAATAGTTGATCGCCTGCACGTCGCCCTTGGCGATCGCCTCGGACACCATGGTGGTCGCACGCGCTTCTGCCTCGGCCAGACGCTCGCGCGCCTCGGCGTCCTTGAACGCGGCCTCGCGGCGGCCTTCGGCTTCCAGCACGGCGGCCTGCTTTTCGCCTTCGGCGCGCAGGATCTCGGCCGCGCGCATGCCTTCGGCCTCGAGAATCGCGGCGCGCTTTTCGCGCTCGGCCTTCATCTGCCGCGCCATTGCATCGACCAGGTCGCGCGGCGGCTGGATGTCCTTGAGCTCGATGCGATTGACCTTGATGCCCCACGGATGGGTCGCCTCGTCGACCACCTTGAGCAGCTTGGCGTTGATCTCGTCGCGCTTGGACAGCGATTCGTCGAGGTCCATCGAACCGATCGCGGTGCGGATATTGGTCATCACCAGCGCGGTGGTGGCGACTTCGAGGTTCGATACTTCATAGGCGGCCTTGGCCGCATCCAGCACCTGGAAGAAGATCACGCCGTCGACCTTGACCACCGCGTTGTCGCGGGTGATCACGTCCTGCGAGGGCACGTCGAGCACCTGTTCCATCATGTTCATCTTGCGACCGACCCCATAAACGAAGGGAAACAGCAGCGCAAGGCCCGGCGACAGCGTGTTGGTGTACTTGCCGAAACGCTCGACCGTGTACTCGAAGCCCTGCGGCACCATCCGCACGCCCTTGACGATGGTAATGATCACGAACAGCACGATGATGCCGATGAAGATTTCGGTGAACATCGAGATCGCTCCGACAATGGACGCCGCAGGCCGCGGCAGGGACGACAAGTATACGCAAGCAAGGCGCACGACTTTGTGTGGGCTTGGTCCCGCAACGAATATGGCCCGGCGCGGGTGCCATCGGTTTGGCCAGAGAGCCGAACAGGCAGCGACCGCGGCGATCGAATGTTCCGCCGTCGCCGGCATGCCGGCTGCCACAGGTGGCATGGCTGGAGCTGGCAGCACTTCATCACTGTGGGAGCTGCCTGACTGTGGGAGCTGCCATGGCAGCGACCGGGGTCGCGGCACCGTGCGATGTTGCCGTGGCCGGCATGCCGGCGCCCACAGTTCAGCGGCAAGCCTTGTGGTCTCCAAGCGCGGACTGGATAGCGCAAGGCAATCCTTGTGCATCCGAATCGCAATGCCTAGCGCACACTCTCGAACAGCTTGCGATAGCGCGGCGAAAACAGCGCGGCATCGGGCGCCTGGCCCGGCGCCAGGGCCTTGGCTTCGCGGATATCGGCCTGTGCGGCGGCCAGCAGCGCGGTGCCGCGATCGCCACCGGCCTGCGCCAGTTGATGGCGCGCGGCCGAGCGCAGCAGCAGGCCGTGATAGCGCGCGCGACGATCGCTGAACGGTGCCAGGTCCATATTGGCCGACTGGTCGAAGCGGCCAGCGAGGAACGTGTCGATCGCGGCCACCAATGCCGCAGGCGCTGCAGTCTGCGCGGCAACAGGCGCTGGCGGTGGTGCTGGTCCTGGTGCTGGTGCTGGTGCTGGCACGGCTGCTGGTGTCGGAACCGGCCGCGTCGGCGTGGAAGCGACCGGTTGCGGCACTCTGGTCGCAGGCGTTGTCGCCGGACGCGTGCTTGCTACGGGGGCGGGCGCAGTGGTGGCCACTGGCGCTGGTGCGGTAGTCACCGGTCTGGTGGTGGTGCCACTGGGCGTGGTTACCGCCGGCTGCTGGGCGAGCGCGGTTGCGGACTTGCGCCGGCACTCGCCGAGCCCCTCGTCGACCACACCCTGCAGCGAAGCGTCGCCACGGATGATCCCCGACGCAGCAGCGTCGCCCCAGTTGCGTGTCGCTTCCGTGCAGTTGCCCTGTCGATACGCCGCCAGTCCCAGATAATACTGCGGCACATAGGGTTCAAAGCGCATGCCGTAGATGCGCACTCGCGCCTGTGCCTGCGGCTGCTCTGCGATCGCCTCGCGCATGCGCGCTTCGACCTCGCTCCAGCGACCCGCCGCCGCCGCCTCCTTGCCCCGCGCGTAGGCCTGCTTGAAGTCGGCATGCGCTGCCGGCGCCACCAGCATCGCCAGCAGCGCAAGCGCGACCGCGATACTTTCCCTAGAAGCCCGCACGTCGCAGATACTCCTGGGCGCTGACCACCTTGCCGAAGGCGGCGGTCGCAGTGGTGCTGCGCTGCGCCTGCACCTGCGCGACCTGCACGATTGGGCGGTTTGAATTCGGATGCACGAGGGTGATCGTGTAGGCGCCTGCAGGCAGGTTCAGCCGCAGTGGCGTGCTCGCATCGGCAGGCAAAACCACCGGCTTGCGCGCCGCGTCCACCACCGACTGCACGCTCGCCCATGGCGCGGCATTGACCACCAGCTCACCCATGCTGGCCACCGCCCGTACCTGCTCGGCGGCCAGCAGGCGCGCACGCGCGGCGTCGATACCGGTCGCGACTGCGGCCAGACCGGTATCGGTGGCCAGCGCTTGGCGCGCCGGCGCCAGCACCACGGCCAATGCGTCGAGCTCGGCGGTGCTGGCGGCGTTCTTGACTGCTTCGTCGAGCGTGGAGACCAGACGCTGACGCTGGGTCGCGGCATCGAGATCGCGCGGATTGGCCTTGATCAACGCAGCGAGCGAGCGCGCTGCATCGCCGATTGCCTCGGCGCGCAGCGGGCGTGCGGCGATCAGCTGGGTAATGCGGGTGAATTCCTGGTTGCGCAGTTCCAGCGCGCGCGCTTCGGCGACCCGCCCGCCGACATCGCCGGCGAGTTTGGTCAAGCTCGCATCGGCGGGATAGATCCGCCGCGCTTCGGCGATCAGCGCCTGCGCACCGGCGATGTCGCCGCTGCGGATACGCGCGGCCGCCGTCTCCGCGATACGCTGGGGCAACGCCGCGAGCAAGGCGCTTGCCTGCGCATTGCCGGTATCGATCGCGAGTACGCCCTGCAGCAGCTCGCGCGCGTTGCGCTGCGGCGGCGACAGGTAGCGGCTCTCGGCGACCGCGGTCTGCGCTGCGGACAGACCTTCGAGAACGCGGGCGCGCCCGGCACTGAGCTGGCCCTCGACACGCCGCTTCAGATCCTGCGCGGATGCCATCCCGGGCTTGATGCTCAGTGCGAGGTTCGCATCGGTGAGCGCCGTCTCGGCGCGATCGCGCGCGAGCGCTGCCTGCGCGCGCTGCACCAGCGCCTCGGCCAATGCATCCTGGCGCTTGACCACCTCGGCATCGTCGGCGCCGAGCACGCGCACCTGGGCCAGGGTCTCCTGCGCGTTGTCGCCGGGGGGCGCATCCAGCTTGCCCGCGCGTAGCTGCGCATCGAGGCTGGTCAGTACCTGGCCCATGCGCGCGCGCTGCGCGGCGCGCTTGCCGCTATCGTCGACCTTGACCTTGAGCAACTGCCACGCCGGCTCATTGGCCAGTGCGGCCTCGGTGCTGGCGACGACGGCGGCGGCCGCCTGCGCATCGCCGCGCGCCAGCGCATCGTTGCCAGGCCGCAGTACGCGCTCGAGCAGCGCTGCATAGCGCTGCTTGACCACCGCATCGTCGGGCGCCAGAGCGCGCGCCTGGCTCAGGAAATCGTAGGCGCCACTGGCACCGAAGTCGCGCCCCACGCGAGTCGCCTCGTCGGCGCGCTTGAGCAGGTCGACGACCTGCGCTGCAGTCTCGGCCGCCTTGCGCGCGTCGGCGATGCGCTCGACGATCGCGGCCAGCTCTGGATCCTGGTCGTCGATGGTCTGACCGATCAGCACCGCGGTGGTCGCGGTACCCAGATCGCGCTTGGCCAGCGCATCGTTGGCCAGTTTCTTGTAGGCGGCGACCACGTCGCGGCGCAGTGCCAGGGTCGGTTCATAGCGCGCAGCCTCGGCCGGAATCAGATCGAGCAGGCTGCGCGCCTTGTCCAGGTCGGTGCCGATCGCATCGCGCACCTGCGCGATGGCGATATCCGCGCGGCGCTGGGTGTCGCGGTCGATGCCAGCATCGGGCCACAGCGCGAACGCGCCGATACCGATGCCGAGCACGATCGCGGCCACCGCGCCAATCGCCATCCAGGGCGTGCGCTTGGTCACTGGCGCTGCCGGCGCGGATGACATGCCAGGGTTCGACATCGGGCCGGGTGTCGGCGTGCGCGCGGCACCGCGACCGGATGGCGGCAGGCGCATGCTGTCCGACAGCGGCACCTGCAGGCTGTCGCCGCCGCCGGAGATCGAAAAGCCCAACGCGCGCAGCTGCTCGGACGAACTCTGGTCCGGATCGGCCTGCAGCCGCTGCCACAACATCTGGTTGTTGACCACCGCGCCCTTCAGCGCGCGGGTGAAGTCCTTCAGATTGGCGAAGCGCTCATCGCGGTTCTTCGCCAGCATGCGATCGATCACCGGCTGGAAGTCGGCGAACTGCACCGGCAGTGGCGCCGGCGGCGTGGTCAGGTGCGCCATCAGCACCGCGATCGGGGTGTCGCCGGCGAATGGCGCGAAACCGGTCAGCAGCTCGTAGAACAGCACACCAAGCGCGTACAGATCCGAGCGCCCGTCGACGTCGAGCGCATTGATCTGCTCGGGGCTCATGTAGGTCGGCGTGCCGACCAGCATGCCCGTCTGGGTCAGCCGGGTGGCCGTCGCATCCTGCTGCTTGGCGATGCCGAAGTCGGTGAGCACCGGCGTGTGCACATCGCGGTACATGATGTTGGCGGGCTTGAGGTCGCGATGCACGATGCCGTGCTCGTGCGCGAACTGCAGCGCCTGCGCGATCTGCACCACCACCGAGATGGCGTCGCCGAGCGACTGGCCTTCCTTCATCTTCTCCGAGAGCGTGCCGCCCTCGAGGTACTCCATCGCGATGTAGGTCGCATCCGCGCTCTTGACGATGTCGTAGACGGCCACGATGTTGCGATGGGGCAACTTCGCCATCGTGCGCCCTTCCATCAGGAAGCGCTTCTCGAACTTCTCGAGATCGTCGATGTTGCGCTTCATGACCTTCAGCGCCACCTTGCGGTCCAGCGAGCGCTGGATGGCGAGATAGACATTGGCCATGCCGCCGACACCGAGCTCGCGGATGAGCTCGTATCCGGGGATGTTGGTCGAGAACTGGCTCATCCAATGGCGACCGCGGCGGGTTGCCGGAGGATATCACGCAGGCCGCGGGTCGAATCGGGTCGAAGCGACCGCAATGGGCGGGCGTTGGCGGCCGCCAGGCGCGGAATTCCGGCTCAACAACTGTCCGTGCCGGCCGGCAGCCAGAGGCTCACCACGAGCCCGCCGCCATCGCGGTTGGCCAGCGCGATCCGCCCACCGTGCGCCTCGACGATCTCGCGCGCGAGGGCAAGCCCGAGGCCGGTGCCGCTGCGCTTGGTCGAATAGAACGGCACCAGCGCATTGCGCAGCACGCTGTCGCTCATGCCGCTGCCGCGATCGCGCACCTCGATGCGCCAGTCGCCAGCGACCCGGCGCAGGGCGATCTCCACGCTGTCCGGCGGCGCGCCGGATTCATGCGCGTTCTTGATCAGATTCAGCAGCGCCTGCGTCAGCTGCGCGGGATCGACCTCGCACGCCGCCATCTGCGGCAGCTCGTGCACGCGCACCTGCACCTGCTCGGCCAGCCGGGCGAGGAAATCCGCCCACGCGATCCGCTCGCGGCGCGGCGTGGGCAGCTTGGCGAAGGTCGCGTAGCCGTCGATGAAGCCGCCGAGATGGCGCGCGCGCTCCTCGATGGTGTCGAACACGCGCGTGAGTCGCTCACTGCTGCCGCGCAGCGCCAGCTCGCGGCCCGAGTGCACCAGCGAGCTGATTGGCGCCAGCGAGTTGTTCAACTCGTGGCTGATCACGCGGATCACTTTCTTCCACGTGTCGACCTCCGCGCGGCTGAGCTCGCGCGTCATGTGGCGCAACAGCAGCAGCTGGTGTGGCCGCCCGTAGAGCATGAAGGTGCGCCGCGAGACGTGGAAGGTTTCGTCGCCGTCGGCGCCGGACAGCGTGCACAGGGTGTCCTGGCCCGAATCCAGCGCATCGCGCAGGCCCGGCGGCAGGGCCGCGACCAGCCCGCCCAGCGCTTCGCCCTCCAGCGGGCGACCATCGCCGAACATCGCGCGCGCAGCGGTATTGCCGAACACCACCCGATCGTGGGGATCGCCCAGCAATACCGCGGTCGGCGTGTTCTGGATCACCGTATCGAGCAGCAGCTCGCGCTGCACCAGCCGCTGGCGCTCGCCGCGCAGCACGTCGCCGAGCGCATTGAGGGTGCGCGTGAGCTCGGCCAGTTCCGGCTCTTCGGGCACCCGGATGGTGGTGCTGAAGTCGCTGTCGCGCCATGCCAGGACCAGGGTCGACAAGGCACGCAGCTGCTGTGCGAAAGGCGCCTGCCGCTGCGCGAGGAAGTACAGTCCGAGCAGCAGCGCGGCCAGCAGCGCGGCAGCGACCGCCTGCCATGGCGTGAGCACGCGTGC
>JBBSDI010000040.1:0-16762 GCA_038249585.1 Lysobacterales bacterium
CTGTCGGCGCTGACCCGCAGGCCGGCGGTGTCGACCAGGGTCAGTTCGACGCCATCGAGCTGCAGCGTTTCACGCAGGACGTCGCGGGTGGTGCCGGGCAGTGCGGTGACGATTGCGCGCTCGCTGCCGGCCAGCGCGTTGAGCAGGCTCGACTTGCCCGCGTTCGGCGGGCCGATGATCACCGCGTGCAGGCCATCGCGCAGGCGCACGCCGTGGCGCGCCTGTGTGAGCAGTTGGCCGATGGCCTGGCGCAACCGATCAAGCTCGGCGGTGAGGCGCGTATCGGCGAGGAAATCGACCTCCTCTTCGGGAAAATCGATCGCCGCTTCGATGTACATGCGCAAACGGATCAGCGCGTCGAGCAGAGCGGTGATCTGGCGCGAGAATCCACCCTCCAGACTGCGCAATGCAGCGCGGGCCTGCGCCTGCGACCCGGCGGCGATCAGATCGGCGATCGCCTCGGCCTGGGTCAGATCGAGTTTGCCGTTGCGGTAGGCACGTTCGCTGAACTCGCCGGCGCGTGCGGCGCGCGCGCCCAGTCCGATGCAGCGGGCTACGAGGTTTGCAAGCACCACCGGGCTGCCGTGGGCGTGCAACTCGAGCACGTCCTCGCCGGTGAACGAGTGCGGTGCCTCGAAGCGCAGGACCAGACCATGATCGATGCGGGCGCCGTCGGCATCGACAAGCTCGCACAGGGTGGCGATGCGTGGCGCGCACTCGGGCACACCGATGGCGCGCGCAATGGCCATTGCCTTGTGCCCCGAGACCCGTACGATGCCGATCCCGCCGCGACCGGGCGGGGTGGCGATCGCCACGATGGTGTCGGCAGCGCTCACATCGGACGGCGCATCAGGCCTTCTCGCCGGCCTCGATGCGCTTGGTGATGATGTACTGCTGGGTCAGGCCCAGCACGCCGTTGACCGTCCAGTACAGCACCAGACCGGCGGGGAAGAACGCGAACATGATCGAGAACACCACCGGCATCATCTGCATGATGCGCGCCTGCATCGGGTCCATGCCCGCGGTGGGGGTAAGTTTCTGGGTGGCGTACATGGCCAGGCCATTGAGCACCGGCAGGATGAAGTACGGGTCCTTGTCCGACAGGTTGGTGATCCACAGCATGAACGGCGCCTGGCGCAGTTCGACGCTTTCCAGCAGCACCCAGTACAGCGCGATGAACACCGGGATCTGGACCAGGATCGGAAGACAGCCGCCGAGCGGATTGATCTTCTCCTTCTGGTACATCTCCATCATCGCCTGGTTGAGCTTCTGCTTGTCCTCGCCGTAGCGCTCCTTGAGTGCTGCCAGGCGCGGGGTCAGTTTGCGCATCTTGGCAAACGAGCGGTACTGCGCCTCGGTGAGCTTGAAGAACACCAGCTTGATGATGATGGTGATCAGGATGATCGCCCAGCCCCAGTTGCCGGTGACGTTGTAGAGCTTGTGCAGGACCCAGAACAGCGGACTGGAAATGAAGGTGACCATGCCGTAGTCGACAGTCAGGGTCAGCCCTGGCGCGATCTCGTCGAGGTGCTCCTGCAGCTTCGGCCCGAGGTAGAGCCGGGCCGATGTGCTCGCCTCGGCCGCGGCCGGCACGGTGATGGTCGGCGCCATCGCGCGGACCAGATAGCGCGGGCTGTCCGGAGCGGCGACCACCTGCGAGGAAAAGCTGGCGTTCTCGGTCACCGGCGGAATCCACGCGGCGACGAAATAGTGCTGCTGTTGCGCGACCCAGCCGCCGGTGACGTTGCGCGCGAGTGGGTCGTCGATGAATTTGTCGAATGCGAGTTTCTGAAAGCCGCTGTCGGTGCTGTACCAGCTCACGCCCACGAAGCTGTATTGCTCGGGGTTGGTGAACGAGAACTTGCGGTCGATCAGCGGCGACTTGCGCTGCAGTTGGCGATATTCGCTGGCCGTCCACGGCGCGCTGCTGTTGTTTTCGATCCGATGCGTCATGTTGACCACGTAGACGCCGCGCTCGAGACGAAACGTGCGGGTCACGCGGATACCGCTGGCGTCTTCCCACACCAGGGGCACGTCAATCGTGGCCGCGTCGTCGGGCAGGCGGTAGGTGCTGCGCTCGCTGCGATAGGTGCTGCGATGGTCGGGGGCCGCCCCTGCGGTACTGACAAAGCCGGCCTGTGCGACGAAGAACTGGCTGGCGTCGTCGCCGAGCAGGTGCACCACGTTCTCACGATCCTTCGGCGAGATCGGATAGGCCAGCAGTTCGGCGGCCACCACGTTGGCGCCGCGCGGGTCGATGCGCAGGCGCAGCACATCGGTCTCGACGGTAATCAACGATTGCTCGGGCGTCGCCGCCACGCTGGCGGAGGCATCGCTGGCAATCGCGGTGGGCGTCGCTGCAATGCTCGACGGTGCGGTCGGCACGTCGCCAACCGTTTCCGCCGCTGCCGGCGCAGGCGTATCGCCGGCCCCGGTGGGCTGGGTGGACGACTGGGTGGACGGCAGCGGCGTGCCGGCACCGGCGTTGGGACCGAAATCGCGCTGCCATGCTTCCCACAGGAAGAACCCGGTGACGAGTAGCGCGATCAGGAGAAAGCTGCGCATGTTGGTCATAGGGTGCTGCGGGTTCCATGGATGCGTGCCGGTCTGCAAACCGGTGGGCTGTGAACGATGAGATGGGGTGCGGCGATCGGATCCGAAGGCCGCGCGTCGGTATCAGCCCGATATTGTGCCGCTCGCGTGTGTCGCATTCAACGCGGCAGCGCGTTCGAACAGCCGCTGGATGTCCATGCGCAAGGCGGGCAGGGGCGCGGTACGGGCTTCAGTGCGCGCGGCGAATACGATGCTGCGGCCATCGAGCTGCTCACGGCGCAGACGAAACAGCTCGCGAATCTGCCGCCGCACGCGATTGCGGTCGCTGGCCAGCGGGATGCTGCGCTTGGCCAGCGCGCAGCCCAGGCGGGCAGGCAAACCGGGAGTAAGGTGCACATGCGCGCGCAAAAACGCGCCACCGATCCGTTTGCCGTGCGCGAAGGCCGCGTCGAAGTCGGCTTTGGCGAGCAATCGGGCGCTGCGGGGAAAACGCAGCGAACCGGGCACCGGCTTTACGGGATGAGGCGCTTGCGACCCTTGGCGCGGCGCGCCGACAGGATCTTGCGGCCGTCGGCGGTCTTCATCCGCGCGCGGAAGCCGTGCTTGCGGGCGCGCTTGAGGTTGCCGGGCTGAAATGTACGCTTCATGGCGACTGCTCGCGGACTGCGGAAAAAGGGCGTGGAATGTAGGCTTTCTGCGCGCTGGAGTCAAGTTCTGCCAAGCCGTGGAGATGCCGTGGCGGAACTGGAAAGCCGCGCCAGCGGGAAAATGCGGGCGCACAGGCGCCAGCAGCGTCTATAGCCAGAGAATTTCCGGTCGCGCGACTTTGCCCGCGCATTTTCCCGCGCCCGCGGGAAATGTTCGGGCTAGACTGGCCGGCCGTGCGCGCGTGGCGCGCTGCGGGCAGCCTGGAAACGCCGTATGAGCAACTTGTGGCAGCGCTGTCTCGAGCGTCTTCAAGCCGAGGTCAGCGTCGAGGATCTGCACACGTGGTTGAAGCCGCTGCAGGCGCAGGAGGCCGGGCAGGACCTGATACTGCTCGCGCCCAACGGTTTTGTGCGCGATGCGATCCGCGAGCGCCTTCTGGCACAGATTGCGGCGGTCGCGCAGCACCTGTCGCCGGGGCTTCGCAACGTGCGGGTCGAGGTAGGTTCCGTGGCGCTCGCGCCGGGGATCGATCTGCGCATGGTGCCGGGTCCAGGGCGCAGCGGCAGCCCGCGCGAGCCCGAGCATTTCGAAAGCAACGTCGATCCGCACTACACCTTCGACAACTTCGTCGAGGGCAAGTCCAACCAGCTCGGCAAGGCAGCGGCCATCCAGGTCGCGACCAACCCCGGGCGCACCTACAACCCATTGCTGCTGTACGGCGGCACCGGGCTTGGCAAGACCCATCTGATGCATGCCGCGGGCAATCTGATGCGGCACAACAACCCCGGGATGCGGGTGCTGTACCAGCGTTCGGAGCAGTTCTTCACCGCCATGGTCAAGGCGCTGTCGAACAAACTCGCCGGCAGCAAGGCGGTCGATGAGTTCAAGCAGCGCTATCGGTCGGTCGATGCGCTGATGATCGACGATATCCAGTTCTTCGCTGGCAAGGACCGCACCCAGGAAGAGTTTTTCCACACCTTCAACGCACTGTTCGAAGGCAAGCAGCAGATCATCCTGAGCTGCGATCGCTACCCGAAAGAGGTCGAGAACATGGAGCCGCGCCTGACCTCGCGCCTGGGCTGGGGGCTGTCGGTAGCGATCGAGCCACCGGATTTCGAGACCCGCGCGGCGATCCTTTTGTCGAAGGCCGACAGCAAGCACATGCAGCTGCCCGACGAAGTCGCGTTCCTGATCGCGCGCCGCATGCGCTCGAACGTGCGCGATCTGGAAGGTGCGTTGAACACGCTGGCCGCGCGCGCGACTTTCACCGGGCGCAGCATCACCACCGAGTTCGCGCAGGAGACGCTGCGCGATCTGCTCACCGTGCAGGAACGCGCAGTGAGCCTGGGCAATATCCAGAAGACCGTGGCCGACTATTACCAGTTGCGGGTGGTCGACCTGCTGTCGAAGAAGCGCACGCGCTCGCTGGCTCGCCCGCGACAGCTGGCCATGGCGCTGGCCAAGGAGCTGACCGAACATAGCCTGCCCGAGATCGGCGACAGCTTTGGTGGCCGCGACCACACCACGGTCATGCACGCCTGCCGGGTGATGCGGGATCTGTGTGCAACCGACGGTCGCACGCGGGAGGATTGGGACAAGTTGCTACGTGCGTTGACAGGTTGAGGACAAACTGTGGATAACTTTCGAGGCGGAAGTTATGCACAGGTCATCGACAGGCTGTCAGGGGCTGATTGCACAGCATGTTGTGGTGCCGCAAGACCGCGAGCACCATGGGCTGCAGCACAGGTCGTTGCAGTTGTCCCCAGCAGTCATCATCATCAACAGATTCCTAGAAGAACTTGATGGGGATTGAAGACCATGCGATTCACGGTTCAACGTGAGGTATTGCTCAAGCCGCTGAGTCAGGTGGTGGGGGTGGTGGAACGACGGCAGACCCTGCCGGTACTGTCGAACCTGCTCGTATCGGCCGACGCCGAGGGCGTGGCGTTCACCGGCACCGACCTTGAAGTCGAGATGGTTGCGCGCATGGCCGCCGATCAACTGGAACCTGGCGATATCACGATTCCGGCACGCAAGCTGTTCGATATCTGCCGTGCACTGCCCGATGGGATCAAGATCGATTTCAAACAGGCAGGCGAGCGCATTACGGTCAGCGCCGGGCGCAGCAAGTTCACCCTGTCGACGCTGCCGGCCAGTGAGTTTCCGCAAATCGACAATATCGATCTGGTGGAACGGGTCAGCTTGTCGGAATCCACCCTCAAGGAGTTGATCGATCGCACTGCGTTTGCGATGGCGCACCAGGATGTCCGCTACTACCTCAACGGCACGCTGCTGGATCTGCGCGACGGAGCGCTGCGCTGCGTGGCGACCGACGGCCATCGGCTCGCACTGTGCGAGACCACGGTCGATCTCGAGGGCAAGGCAGGGCGGCAGGTGATCATCCCGCGCAAAGGCGTGCTGGAGTTGCAGCGTCTGCTCGATTCGGGCGACGGCACCGTCGAGGTCGAGTTCTGCCGCAACCACCTGCGGGTGCGGCGCAGCGATTTCGTCTTCACCACCAAGCTGATCGATGGCCGGTTTCCGGACTACGAGTCGGTGATCCCGATTGGTGCGGACAAGCAACTGACGGTGAGTCGGGACGAATTGCGTGCCGCGCTCCAGCGCGCCTCGATCCTGTCCAATGAGAAATACCGCGGGGTGAAGCTGGAACTCACCCCCGGACGGCTGCAGATCGTGGCGCACAATCCGGAGCAGGAAGAAGCGGTTGAAGAGCTCGAAGTGCGCACAGTAGTGGACGGGCTGAGCGTCGGGTTCAACGTGAACTATCTGCTCGATGCGCTGGGCGCGCTGCGCGGCAACGAAGTCACCTTGTGCCTGCGCGATGGCAACTCGTCGTGCCTGGTCCGCGATGCGGACAACGAGCGCTCGCGGCACGTCGTGATGCCGCTGCGACTCTGACGTTCTCGAACCGCGGGCGTGTGCCCGCGGCCGACCGCCGATGTGGATCGAACTGCTGCGCATCGGCGATCTGCGCTGTCTGGCCGAGGCAGAACTGGCGCTGGCGCCGGGACTGAACTATCTGTTGGGCGCCAACGGTGCAGGCAAGACCTCAGTGCTGGAGGCGGCCTACGTGATCTCGCGCGGCCACTCCTTTCGACCGGGAAGTCGCGATGCGCTGATCCGGCGCGGCGCGGAGGGATTCCAGGTGTTCGCGCGGGTCCAGCATCCGGGATCGGAGACGAGCCAGAAATTGGGGCTGGAACGTCGCCCTGGCGTGTGGGCCGGGCGCCTCGACGATCGACCGCTGGAGCGCCTGACCGATTTGTTCCGGCGTTGCGCGGTGTGTTGTTTCGAGCCGGGTTCACATGAATTGATTGCCGGACCATCGGAGCTGCGCCGATCGTTTCTGGATTGGGGTGTGTTCCACGTGGAACAGGACTTTCTCCACCAGTGGCGCCGCTATCAGTCCGCGCTCAAGCAGCGCAATGCCTTGCTCAGGCAGGATGGTCCGGATGCCCAGCTCGACGCCTGGGATGCCGAGCTGGATCGCTGGGGGCAGGGCATCACCAGCCTGCGCGAGAACTACATGCGCGACTTCAGCCGTCACTTCAGCGCGCTGGCCCAGCGCCTGCTCCCTGAGCTCCCGGGCGCCAGCGCGCGTTTCGCTGCCGGCTGGAACGTGGACGCCGGAGTCGATCTGGCGGCACAGCTGCTGGTCAATCGCCCCCGCGATCGGCAACGGCAGACCACCACGGTCGGGCCGCATCGGGCTGACTGGCGGCCGGTCTTCGCTGAACTCGACGCGCCAGCGCAGCTGTCCCGCGGTCAGGCCAAACTGACGGCATTGGCAGCGGTACTGGCGCAGGCGCGCTGCTACCGTGACAGTGCAGGCGAGTGGCCGGTCGTGCTGGTCGACGATCTGCCCTCCGAGCTGGATCTGCACCACCAGGACTTGTTGCTGGGTGAGCTGGTCTCCGCCGGGGTGCAGGCACTGGTTTCGGCGACCGAGCTCAGCCCCGCGCTGCAGACGCATCGACCACGTGCGAGAGTGTTCCACGTGGAACAAGGCCGCCTACGCAGGGATGCCGGTCCCTGAGCTGCGCAAGGTATACTGTGGTCCTTGGATTCGGGCCTGCGCCCGATCGGCCTGATGCATGAGCGACCCAAAAGACCCGAAGAATAACAATGACTTGAAAGGTCAGGACCCGGCAGCCAAAGTGCCCGAGCGGTCCAACGAACCCTACGACTCAAGCCGCATCAAGGTCCTCAAGGGCCTGGAAGCCGTGCGCAAGCGGCCTGGCATGTACATCGGCGACACCGACGACGGCACCGGCCTGCATCACATGGTGTTCGAGGTGGTCGACAATGCCATCGACGAGTCCCTCGCCGGCTACTGCGACACCGTGATCGTCAAGATCCACCCCGAGGGCGCGGTCTCGGTGCTCGACAACGGCCGTGGCATCCCGGTCGACATCCATCCCGAAGAACAGCGCTCGGCAGCCGAAGTCATCATGACCGTGCTGCACGCGGGCGGAAAGTTCGACGACAACTCGTACAAGGTCTCCGGCGGCCTGCATGGCGTGGGTGTGTCGGTGGTCAACGCGCTGTCGGGGCATCTGTGGCTCGACATCTGGCGCGACGGCTTCCACTACCAGCAGGAGTACCGGCTCGGCGAGCCGCAGTACCCGCTCAAGCAGATGGAAGCGTCCAGCATGCGTGGATCGCAGGTGCGCTTCCTGCCCAGCACGGAAGTGTTCACCGATGTCGAGTTCCATTTCGACATCCTCGCCAAACGGCTGCGCGAATTGGCGTTCCTCAACTCCGGCGTGCGCATCGAACTGCACGACGAGCGTGGCGAGACCAAGAGCGAGATCTTCCAGTATACCGGCGGCATCCGCTCCTTCGTCGAGTACCTCGCCCAGCTGCGCCAGCCCCTGCATCCAAGCGTGATCGGCTTCTCGGCGGTCGCCGACAACGTGCAGGTCGAAGTGGCGATGCAGTGGACCGACGCCTACGAAGAGCGCATGTACTGCTTCACCAACAACATCCCGCAGAAAGACGGTGGCACCCACGTCACCGGCTTCCGCACGGCGCTGACCCGCGCACTCGGCGACTACATCGAGCGCTCCGGCCTGCTCAAGCAGGCCAAGGTGCAGCCTACCGGCGACGACATGCGCGAGGGCCTGATCACCGTGCTTTCGGTGAAGGTGCCCGACCCGAAGTTTTCCTCGCAGACCAAGGACAAGCTGGTCTCATCCGAGGTGTCGGTCGCGGTGGCCAGCGTGGTGGGGCACAAGCTGACCGAGTTCCTGCAGGAGAATCCTGCGCAGGCGCGCGCGATCTGCGGCAAAGTGGTCGAAGCCACCCGCGCCCGCGAGGCCGCGCGCAAGGCCCGCGAGCTGACCCGGCGCAAGGGCGCGCTCGACATCGCCGGCCTGCCCGGCAAGCTGGCCGATTGCCAGGAGAAAGACCCTGCACTGTCCGAACTGTTCCTGGTCGAGGGCGATTCCGCCGGCGGCTCGGCCAAGCAGGGTCGCAATCGCAAGACCCAGGCGATCCTGCCGCTCAAGGGCAAGATCCTCAACGTCGAAAAGGCGCGCTTCGACAAGATGCTGGCCTCGGCCGAGGTCGGCACCCTGATCACCGCGCTCGGCTGCGGCATCGGCAAGGACGAGTTCGATCCGGACAAGCTGCGCTACCACCGCATCATCATCATGACCGACGCCGACGTCGACGGCTCGCATATCCGCACCCTGCTGCTGACGTTTTTCTATCGGCAGATGCCGCAACTGATCGAGCGCGGCCACATCTACATCGGCCTGCCGCCGCTGTACAAGGTAAAGCAAGGCAAGCAGGAGCTGTACATGAAGGACGATGCGGCACTGTCGGCCTACCTGATCAACCACGCCGTCGAGGACGCAGCGCTGCATTTTTCGCCCGATGCGCCGCCGGTGACAGGGCAGGGGCTCGAACAGCTGCTGCGTGAGTACACCGTCGCGATGGAACAGATCGCACGATTGAGTCACCGTTTTGATGCGGGCGTGCTGCGTGCACTGATCGACCTGCCACCCTTGCGTGCCGCCGATTTCGACGCACAGGCGACGCTGCAACCGTGGATCGATCGCCTGACCCGCGCCTTGACCGAATCGGCGCTGGGCAAGGCGCGCTATGCCTTCGAAGGCGTGCTCACCACGCCCGAGCAGCCCGGCGCACTGCGGGTTCGCAAGCAGCATCACGGCCTGGCCAGCGAGCAGCTGATTCCGGCCGCGTTCTTTGGCGCTGCCGACTACGGGCCGATCCGCCAGGCCGCAAGCGTGCTCGATGGATTGCTGGTGGCTGGTGCGCGCATCGTGCGCGGCTCGCGCAGCCAGCCGGCGCGCGATTTTCACGACGCCTACGGGTGGCTGATGGACGAGGCCAAGAAAGGTCGCACCATCCAGCGCTTCAAGGGCCTGGGCGAGATGAATCCCGAGCAGCTGTGGGAAACCACCGTGAATCCGGAAACCCGACGCCTGCTGCAGGTGCGCATCGAGGATGCGGTGGCAGCCGACCAGATCTTCTCGACCCTGATGGGCGATGTGGTCGAACCACGCCGCGAGTTCATCGAACAGAACGCATTGCGGGTGTCCAACCTCGACGTTTGACCCGCGTCGCACCACAACGACCACGACGGCGTCGGCGGCCGCCGTGCGGGGGAGGAGCCGCGCATGAAAAAAACCCATCTGTACCTGCTCGCGCTGGTGATCGCGGCGCTGGGCATCGCCGGCTTCATGTACAAGTGGCGGGTGCTGCATTTTCCGCTCACGCCGGTCACCGAGACCGAGGTGTGGGAGATCCAGGCGCGGGTCGAATACAATGCGCCGCGCGGCACCAGCAAAGTGGTGCTGCAGCTGCCCAACGACCCGGCCGGTTACTCGATACTCGATGAGCGCTTTGTCGCGCGTGGTTACGGCATGGCATTCGCCGGCAGCGACGGTTCGCGCGAGGTGCAGTGGCAGATCCGCCGCGGCAGCGGTACGCAAAACGTGCTGTATTACCGCGCGACCGTGTTCCGCGACGACCGCCTGCCGAGCTTCGACGACGAACCCGCGATCCCGACGCCCGGCACCTATGACGAGCCTTTCGCCACCGCCCGCCAGGCGCTGCTTGAAGACGTGCGCGCGAAGTCGGTCGACAGCACCACGTTTGCCGCCGAACTGGTGCGTCGTCTCAACGACGGCGCTCCCTCGGAGGAGGTCAAGCTGCTCAGCGAGGGGGCCGCGAGCGTGGATGCTCGCGCGATGCTCGCGCAATCGCTGCTGGCCGATCGCCAGGTCGCGGCACGCCTGCTGTATGGCCTGATGCTGGAAAAGTCCGATAGCAACGCGCAGCTGCGCACCTATCTGCAGGTATTCGATACCGATAAGCGCGTCTGGAACACCGTCGACGCCGCGACCGGCGCGACCGGCTGGCCGCCGCACTTCTTGGTCTGGAAACGCGGTGGCACCGCGCTGGTAGCCGTCGACGGCGGGCGCGGCGAGCGGGTGCTGTTCTCCACCGCACGCAGCCTTGCCGATGCGCTCGACACCGCCAAGCAGCGGCTGGAATCGCGCGACCGCAACCTGATCGCGTACTCGCTGCTCGACCTGCCGCTGCAGGCGCAGGATGTCTACAAGATCCTGCTGCTGGTGCCGGTCGGCGCGTTCATCATGCTGATCCTGCGCAATCTCGTCGGCATCAAGACCTTCGGCACCTTCATGCCGGTGCTGATCGCACTGTCGTTCTATTGGACCGGTATCGTGGTCGGCGTGATCCTGTTCGTGACCGTGATCAGCTCCGGGCTGCTGGTGCGTTTCTACATGGAGCGACTCAAGCTGCTGCTGGTGCCGCGCCTGACTGCGGTGCTGATCGTGGTGGTGCTTCTGATGGCCCTGATCAGCGTGATCAGCAACCGGCTCGGCATCGAGGTGGGCCTCAACGTCGCGCTGTTTCCGATGATCATCATGACCATGACCATCGAGCGCGTGTCGGTGGCGTGGGAAGAGCGCGGGCCCGGTTACGCGCTCAGTCAGGCGCTGGGTTCGATCGTGATCGCGGCCCTGGCCTATCTGGTGATGAAGGGGTCGCATCTGCAGCACCTGATTTTCGTATTCCCGGAGCTGCTGTTGGTGTTGCTGGCCCTGACCCTGGTCCTGGGCCGCTATTCCGGCTACCGCCTGACCGAACTGTTCCGCTTCCGCTCCATGGCGCGCGATCCGATCGCCGAGCCGCCGAAGTCCGCTGGCTGAGCGCACGGACATGTTCAATCCGTTCGAGGTCGCCAGACGCCTGCGCCAGAAGGGCATGATGGGCATCGGCCAGCGCAATGCCGACTATGTCCTGCGCTACAACCCGCGCAAGTTCTATCCGCGCGTGGACGACAAGCTGATCACCAAGGGCCTCGCAATCGCTGCCGGGCTGCCGGTGCCCGAGCTGTACGCGGTGGTGCGCGAAGAGCATGAAATCGAGGAGCTGCACCAGAAGATCCGCGATCGCGAGCAGTTCGTGGTCAAGCCCGCGCACGGTTCCGGCGGCGACGGCATTCTCGTGATCAGCGGTCGCCGCGGCGACAAGTACCGACGCAGCAACGGCCAGTTCCTCTCGCGCGAGGAATTCGACCACCATCTGTCGAACACCCTGTCGGGACTGTTCAGCCTTGGCGGCCAGCCCGACCATGCGCTGGTCGAGTACTGCGTGCAGTTCGATCCGATCTTCGACAACGTCAGCTACAAGGGCGTGCCGGATATCCGCATCATCGTATTCCAGGGCTATCCGGTGATGGCGATGATCCGCCTGCCCACCCGCATGTCCGACGGCAAGGCCAATCTGCACCAGGGCGCGATCGGCGTGGGCATCGACATCCCCACCGGGCTTACCCGTCGCGGGGTGTGGGGCAACGAACCGGTCAAGGAACATCCCGATACCGAGCACAGCATCGTCGGCCTGCCGATTCCGCGTTGGGACGAGCTGCTGCTGATCGCCACGCGGTGCTACGAGGTCTCGCAGCTGGGCTATGTCGGCGTCGACATCGTGCTCGACAAGACACTCGGCCCGTTGATCCTGGAGCTCAATGCGCGGCCCGGTCTTGCGATCCAGATCGCCAACGGCGACGGCCTGCTGCATCGCCTCGAGCGGGTGCAGGAGCTGGAAGCCGCGGGTGCCTTGTCGCGCGATCCGGTCGAACGCGTGGCCTTCGCGCGCGAACATTTCGCGACGCTGTGATCGCATTGCGCGCTTGCTGCCAGCCGCACTGCGCGACGCCACGCGCCGCACTGCGGCTTGAGGCTGCCGGCTGCCGGCGCTAACCTTTTCGTCTGCCGCACTCCGCAGCATGCATTTCGAACCCCTTCAACGAGGTCGCCATGAACACCACCGGTCGTCTGCTGCAAATGCTTGCCCTTGTGCTGCTGCTCGCCGTCGGCGCCGGTTCCGCGCTGGCGCAGAAGACCAAGGACAAGGAAAACGAGTTCCCGAACGCGACCCGCAAGGAACCGAAGCTCGATCTCGCGCAGTCCAATTCGAAGAAAATCAACCAGGCCTACGCGTTTCTCGAAGCAGGCGAGGACGACAAGGCGCGCGAGATCCTCGATGTGATCCTGGCCAATCCGAAGTCGAGCAAGTACGAACAGGCGCTGTGCCTGCAGGGTCTGGCGCAGGTGCGCTACAACGCCGACGATATCGCCGCCGCGATCGAGGCCAACCAGAAAGCGCTCGCGCTCGATGCGCTCGACAACAAGTCGCACTTCGGGGTGGCGCTGCAGGTCGCGCAGCTGAACATGATGGACGAGCGCTACGATGCAGCCCTCGCCGCGATCGACCAATGGTTCGCGCTGACCGGCAATGAAACCGCCGAGGGCTGGGCGGTGCGCGGCAACGCGCTGTATCGGCTCGAGCGCATGCCCGAGGCCGCCGCGGCCATGAGCAAGGCGATCTCGATGGCGCCCGCACCGTCGGACAGCTGGTATCAGATCCTGATCGCGAGCTACTACGACGCCGAAAACTTCGCCGAAGCCGCGAAAGCCGCAGAGACCTATCTGGCCAAGGATCCCGGCAACAAGAACATCACCCGCCAGCTCGCATCGATCTACATCGAACTCGAGCAGGGCGAGAAGGCGGTCGCGGTGCTGGAAGGCGCCAAGGCGCGCGGACTGCTCACCGAGGCGTCGGACTTGCGTCAGCTCTACCAGCTGTACAACTTCATCGAGCGCCCCGTCGACGCCGCGCGAACCATCAACGAGGGCATCGCTGCGGGCGTGCTCAAGGAAGACTTCGACACCCTCAAGAGCCTCGGCGACTCCTGGGTCATCAGCGCCCAGAACGCCACCGACGAGAGCGCCGAGCAGAAGGACGCCTTCAGCAAGGCCATCGAAGCCTATGGGCGCGCCGCGGTGCTCGCCAAGGATGGCGAGGTGGACTTCATGCGAGGGCAACTGCTGGTTTCGGAGAAAGAGCAGTTTGCCGAAGGCAAGAAGGCGCTGGAGGCAGCGCTTGCGCGCGGCAACCTCAAGCGCGAAGGCGAAGCGTATATCCTGCTCGGCAACGCCGAGTCGGAGCTTGGCAACCAGAAGGCGGCGATCGCTGCGTACGAGAAGGCGCGTGGTTATCCCAATACCAAGGCGATGGCCGAGTCGTGGCTGAAGAGCATGGGCAACCGCTGAGCGCACAGACGGCTTTTCTGCACGCGGCTTTAACTGTCCTTGCCACTGCGCGCGCCGGCTTGTCAGTCGGCGCGAAACTGGTGTAACGTCGATCGATGCGGGGCGACTCGCCCCTCGCCACGCACGGCGCTGGTGCCGCGCAAACCGCACGCCGCGTCCGTGTCCACCGTAGGCCCTCCGCGTATCGCGATGCTTCCAATACAGCCATGACCGAATACAGTACCGACATCCCCAAGCAGACGCTGAGCTGGCGCAAGATCATCGCGCTGTGGGGCGCGATGTCGCTGCACGTTGGTCTGTTCTTCTTCCTGCTGGCACCGGTCAAGGCGCCCGATGCGCAGGCCAAGGAAGACGAGGGCATCGTCGACGTGGTGTTCCTCGAACCACCACCACCACCGCCACCACCACCGCCACCACCGCCAGAGCCGCCGAAGGTGGTCAAGAAGATCGAGGAGAAGAAGCCCTCGCTCGCGCCGCCGCCGCCGGAGCCGGAAACCCCGGTGTTCGACGAGCCGCTGGCGATGTCCGAACCGGCGCCGCCGCCGGCGCCACCAGCGCCGCCGGGTCCGCCGATGAGCGACATCGGCGCGTCGGAAGACACCAGCTACCGCCGCGCCAATCCGCCGCGCTATCCGCCGCAGGCGATCCGTCGCCGGATGGAAGGCGAAGTCATGCTGCGGGTTCTGGTTTCGGTCGACGGCTCGCCGCTGAAGGTCGAGATCGAAAAATCGAGCCGCTTCCGCGAACTCGACCAGGCCGCCATGCAGGCGGTCAAGAAGTGGAAATTCAATCCGGAAGTCCGCAACGGACGTTCGGTCGAGGGCTGGGTCCTCGTCCCCATCAACTTCAAGCTCAACGAAGGGTAAGGCCATGCAGCAAGACGCAAGTTCGACCCAGCCGGCAGCACCGCCTGCTGCCATGCCGCCCGCGGCGCCACCCGCGTTCGCCGATCCGGGCGCCAGCTCGGCAATCGGCGTGGACACCAATGCGGCGGCCCTGCAGCAGATGGGCTTCAACCACATGATCAACAACTTCGACTGGGTCGGTTGGATGGTGTTTGTCACCCTCATCGTGCTGTCGTTCGCGAGCTGGTTCTACATCGTGTGGAACGCGATCCGGAATACGCTGATCACCTCGCGCATGGAGCGCGTGATCCAGACCTTCTGGCAGACCCCGTCGGCAGCCGATGCCGTGCGCTTCATGGAAGAGCAGCCGCAGTCCGAGCCGTTTTCCAAGATCGCCCTCGAATGCGCTTCGGCAGCTGCGCATCACCAGCGCAATGAAGGTTCGCGTCTGGTCGAGGCGCTCAACCGCTCGGAGTTCATCGATCGAGCGCTGCGCCAGGCCGTACTGCGCGAAAGCTCCAAGCTCGAAGGCGGCCTGACGCTGCTGGCCACGGTGGGCTCCTCGGCGGTGTTCATCGGCCTGCTGGGCACCGTATGGGCGATGTATCACGCCCTGCTGAAGATCGGCATGTCCGGGCAGGCTTCGCTCGACATCGTGGCCGCTCCGATCGGCGAGGCGCTGATCATGACCGCGCTGGGTCTGTTCGTGGCGATCCCGGCACTGCTGGGCTACAACTTCCTCAATCGCAGCAACCGCAAGATCAACGCCCGTTTCGACGATTTCGCGCACGACCTGCACGACTTCTTCGCTACCGGTGCGCGCGTCGACGCAGGACCGGCAGCCAAGCCGGCACGCTGATGCGGGATCGTTCCGATGGCACGGCCCTGACGCCCATGCGTCGGGGCCGTGAGTCGGTCGCCGCCCCCGCAGTGGCAAGCAGCAGTCCTTGAAATCCATCGAACAACGATCCACGCAAGACGGCGGAGTCAGTTATGGGAATGTCGGTAGGTGGTGGTGGCGGCGAAGGCGCGACTATGGCGGAGATCAACGTCACGCCGCTGGTCGACGTGATGCTGGTTCTGCTGATCATCTTCATGATCACCGCACCCCTGATGTCGCACAAGGTCAAGGTCGAGCTGCCGGAGGCGACGGCACAGAAATCCGCCGAGACGCCAAGCATCATCACCATCGCGCTGACCAACAGCGGCGAGTATTTCTGGAACGATGCCGAGATCAGTCGTGACGCAATGTTTGCGCAACTTCGCGTCGAAGCGCGCCGCGAACCACAGCCGGATATCCAGCTGCGCGGCGATCGCGACACGCAGTGGATCGAAGCAGGCAAGGTTCTCTCGCTGGCCAAGAACGCCGGCATGAAGAGCGTGCGCATCGTCACCAAGCCGGCAACCTGAGGAACGCACGTCCATGGCATTCGCGAGAGCCAGTCCCGGCCCCATGTCGGACATCAACGTCACGCCGCTGATCGACGTGCTGCTGGTGCTGTTGATCATCTTCATCATCACCGCGCCCAGCCTGACCCACCAGGTCAAGGTCGATCTGCCGCAGAAGAGCACGGTGCCGCCGCTGACCGAACCGCCACCGCCGATCGATCTGCGCATCCTGGCGACCGGCGAGTTGGTCTGGAACGACCAGCCCCTGATCAAGGCAGCCCTCGAGCCACAGCTGCGGCTGGAAGCGGGCAAGAATCCACAACCCGAGCTGCAGGTCGACATCGAGAGCGCGACCGAGTTCGAGGTGGTGACCGAAGTGCTGGCCACCGCGAAGACCGCAGGCATGACCAAGATCGGTTTCAAAAACATGCCTGAGGGCTGAGTGCCGCAGCTGCCCGCGCAGCGGGCACGCACGATGCAAGACGCCGCCGAATCATCTGGCGGCGTTTTTGTTTTGTGGCGAACGACCGAGCGGCTTTCCGCATCGTAGGCACTGCTCAGCCCGGATCGGCCTCGGCGATGATGCGCAGATAGGCGCTCACGGTCGGCGCGAGTCCGGCGTAGATCGCCTCGCCGATCAGCGCGTGGCCGATGGATACCTCATGCACGCCCGGCACGCCGCGCAGGAAA
>JBBSDI010000041.1:0-16630 GCA_038249585.1 Lysobacterales bacterium
CGCGCTGCGGTCAAGCTGCAGCGCCTGATCTGCCCGCGAATTGCCCGAGGCTGCCGCGCGCCGCGCGCGGATCGACCGTGGCGATCGGCCTGCTGCCGGTGGAATTGCCTGAACGGCGGCCAACCTCAAGGGTCGTGGTTGTCAGCCGCCCACCGGCCGCTGCGTTGAGCGCAGTAGTCCCCACCGCACCAGGAGTGCCGCATGAAGACCTTGATTGCCACCGTTTTGCTGATCGCCGGTCTTGCCGCCGCCGGCAGTGCCGATGCCCGTCCCGCTTCGATCGAGCATCGCCAGCTGCGCCAGGATGTGCGCATCGCGCACGGCTGGTCGAACGGCCAGCTCACCCGCTGCGAGGCGGCGCGACTGAGCCTGCGCGGCAACCGGATCGAACGCCGCGAGCAGCATTACCGCAGCAGCCATGGGTTGCAGCCGTGGGAACGGCGCGACCTCCAGCGTCGCCTCGATTCGGTCTCACGCGACATCCGTAAGCAGCGTCACGACGGCAACGGATGCTTCTGATCCAGCGCATTCTTGCGCGAGCGCATGCAGGCCCGCTCACCAGCGGGCCTGCCCGGCCTGCGCATCGCGGCTGCGGCGATCGGCGCGCTTAGAGCGGCGGCGGATAGGCGTAGTGCGCGCCGGGCCCCAGCGGCAAGCCCAGCGCCAGATAGCCGAGCAGGAACAGCGACCACAGCACCAGGAATGCCACCGAGAACGGGATCATCAGCGCGACCACCGTGCCGATCCCGGTGCGTTGCACGTAGCGCTGGCAGAACACCACCACCAGCGGGCAGCACATGCTCATTATTCTGGTGCTAACGGCGTCGTTGTCGGTTTACCTCCGCCTGAACCAGTCGCGTACCTCGACAACGGCCGCGGATTCGATCGAGGACACGGACTTGCCCACAAATGCATAGACATCCTCTCCAGGGATACAGTGATTCGGTGCGCATAGGCGCATGTAGCGCAGAGAAGCGGGTCCGCAATCTGCGCCCCTGTCGCAAGCCGCGAGAATGGCGCCTAGCAACTGAAACTCCGCCAGTCGTCCCTGACTTAGTGTTCCTTCAATGGCGTCTTGGCCGACGCTCCACGCTCCATGACGGCCGCTGATGATTTCGTGCGCAGCACGCTCCAGAATCTCAGGGGACGTTGTCTCCAGCGCGATGCGCTCAAGTCGATCGCGAGCCGCGTATTCCTCGGCATCAGACTCATGGGCATCAATTGTCGACAGCGCTTCGATCGTCCGCAGCTCATCGGATGTTGTGCGTTGGAGCATCTCGTCCCGCATGGCCCAATACTGGTATTCGCCGGTCAGATCGACTGGCAGTGACTGCGGACAGATTTGTTCAGACCGCGCCAGGACGTACGCGGTGGAAGCGTCATTGTTGTCCGAAGCTTCCGAGCCCGTCGCCGCGGTGCTACCTGACCCGCTCGCGGGATGCGAAAGGCCTTCAATGTAGCGGCAGAAGCTCAGCAGCCCCTGCAGTCTTTCGAATGCGCCAAGGTCGCCAGCGCGGGCGCGCAACGCCAGATCTGCCAGGTCCCGAAGCGCTCGGTCCTCGGGCGAACCGCGCGCTGCTGATAGCATCGATTCATTGCGGGCATCTATGGGACGGCCGGATTTGGCTTCAGTCGACGTCTCCAAGTCCCTGGCGTTCGCCCAATCGGTCATCGGCGGATCGATGCCAGCGCCGTCTGCATTGCGATTCGGAACGACGGCCGACTGGAAGTTCATGGCAACCAACACCAAGACGGCCAAGCCGAGTGCCGCACTTCCAGCAATCCATCGACTCCTAACTGGGGGGGCCTGTTTCGTCATGGTCAACGATTCGCTCGTCTGGAAGCGAGTCCGATGCACGGACCCGCTCCCGGTTCATGCTAGGAACTACGACAAGCAGATCCCGGCTGAAGCCCCCTATCCGTCGCAGACGGATTCGTGACGACCCACAGCCGTGCGCTGCCAGGCGCATAGTCGACGCGGATGATGGTCCCCATTCGCAACCATCCAAGCGGGCGAATTGCGTCGCGTGCAGCAACTTCCTGCGCAGCATAGTCTGAAGCGCAGGTCACCGAGTCGTTAGCCTGAACTGACCTGTAGTTGACCCAGAGTTGAGAACGACCGCCTCCGGGCGCACCTAGCGCCATGCGTCCCATAAATCCCAGGAGGCCTCCACCGCTGCCGTAGGTGATTCCGGTGACCACAACTTCCGGCAAGATCGTACAGCCGCCACTGTTGACGTGTCCGCCGCCGCCCGGCCCTCCGCCACCGCCAACACCCGGTTCGGTGTAGGCGGCCTCAACGGAGTCCTCATCCCATCCCTGTGAGGGGTTTGCCTCGAACCACGACGCAGTCAGATACCAGGTCATCCCATCGTAGGTGATGTAGCTCCCGACGTTGGGCGCACCATACGAATGGGTACCGGCGTCGATCTCACCGCCAACATGCGATGCCGCGGCGTCTTGGATGGCGTCTTGGATACTGCCAGGTCCGCCAGCGCCCTGTGTGCATTGGGCCTCAGCGTAGTTCGAGCACGCCGAAAAAGCGAAAAGAGCGATGACGGCTCTCAACGCGAAACGAATCATCATGTCGATCTCCATGAATAGGGTTTGGTATCCATTCCGGCGTCCCCTGCCACCCCGGACCGCGAACTTTTTCTCTGCAAAACCGATTCAGGCACGCCACTCATCCGGGACTTCGTGTCCGTGATGCCCTTGGGCCCATCGTCTCCGGCGGAACGCAAGCTAGCTTGCGCGGAATGACGTGTCAATCGCAGTTCTGGCCCTTATTGCAAGCCAAGAAAACGGTGTGGCCTACGTCGCAGAATGCTTCCTGACTGCTTCCGACATCTTGGGTTCCATGCCGATAGCAACGACCGGGCGGCCCCTGCAGCTTCATGGTGGCGACAACCTTGCCGCCGCGCGGCGCAGACTTAGCTGCGATGGAGATACAGGGCCACGATGGCGGCGGCGAACAGCAACCGGTAGATCGCGAACGGCTTCGCACCCAGACGCCCGACAAAACGCAGGAAGAAGTGGATCACCACGAACGCGAACACCGCCGACAGCACCGCACCGGTGACGAAGGTCCCCATCGGCACATCGCTGGCACCGGTGAGCACTTCCATCACCCCGTGCGCAGACGCCAACGCGACCACCGGCACCGAGACCAGAAACGACAGTCGCGCCGCGGCCGTGCGCTCCAGTCCGATCAGCAGGGCCGCGGTCATGGTGATGCCCGAGCGCGACACACCGGGGATCAGGGCCAGCGCCTGCATGGCGCCGATGAACAGCGCCTGCTTGAGGCTGACGCTGTATTCATCGCGATCGCCGCGGCGGCGCGCATCGGCCCACCACAACAACAGACCGAATACCGCCAGCGTGGTGGCGATCAGCAGCGGATGGCGCAACGCGGTTGCTCCCGCGTCGCCCAGTGCCAGACCGATGACCGCCGCAGGAATGGTGGCCACCACCAGGCCGACGCCAAGCCGCTGCTCGGGGTCCAGCGGCGCACCGGGCCGGATCTTCAGGCAGGCGCGCGCGACTTTGATCAGCTCGTCGCGAAAGTACGTGACCACCGCGATGAACGTGCCGCAGTGCAGGGCCAGGTCCACCACCAGCCCCTGGTAGTCCCAGCCCAGAAAGTAGCCGGCCAGCGCGAGGTGGCCGGAACTGGAGACCGGCAGGAACTCGGTGAGCGCCTGGATCAGGGCCAGGATGATCAGTTGCAGGATGTCCATCGCTCGCACAGGGTCGAGGCCCTGCGCGCTGCGGTCAAGTCGCACCCCTTGATCTGCCCGCGAATTGCCCGAGGATCGCGTGCGCGGTGCGCGGATCGACCCCGCAGCAATGCAAGCGGCGCGACCTCAACCGGCGCTGCGATTCGGTATCGCGCGACATCCATGAGCAGCGTCGCGATCGCCACGGATGCGTCTGATTGCGCGCTTTCGGCGCGCGCGAACACAATCTCGCTCAGGCTGCGGGCCTGCCCGGCCACCGCGTCCGGGCTGCCGCGATCGGCGCACTCAGGGCGGCGGCGGATAGGCGTAGTGCGCGCCGGGGCCCAGCGGCAAGCCCAGCGCCAGATAGCCGAGCAGGAACAGCGACCACAGCACCAGATACGCCAGCGAGAACGGGATCATCAGTGCGACCACGGTGCCGATGCCGGTACGTTGCACGTAGCGCTGGCAGAACACCACCACCAGCGGGAAATAGGGCATCAGCGGGGTGATGATGTTGGTGCTGGAGTCGCCGATGCGATAGGCGGCCTGGGTCAGGTCGGGCGAGATGCCCAGCTGCATGAGCATCGGCACGAAGATCGGCGCGAGCAGGGTCCACTTCGCCGAGGCCGAGCCGATCAGGATATTGACCACCGCGCTGAGCACGGTGATGCCGATCAGGGTCACGCCCACCGGCAGGTTGGCCGCGCGCAGCACTTCGGCGCCCTCCACGGCCAGCAGCACGCCGAGGTTGGACTGCGAGAACACCCAGATGAACTGCGCGCAGAAGAACACCAGCACCAGGTAGTAGCCCATCAGGCCCATCGCCTTGCTCATGCCGGCGATGATGTCCCTGTGGCTTTTCACGCTGCCCGACGCGATGCCGTAGATCACCCCGGGCAGCAGGAACAGGATGAAGATCAGCGGCACGATCGAGCGCATCAGCGGCGCGTCGTTGGCGGTCAGTGCGCCGCTCGGTGCGCGCCATGCCGAACCCTCCGGAATGGCCGTCATCGTCAGCACGGCGGCGGCCAGCAGCATCGAGGCCAATGCCCACCACATCGCGCGCCGCTCGTGCGGCACCAGCGCATCGAAGCTCGGCACCTGGCTGGTATCGCCATCGACCGGCGTGCTGCGTACCAGCCGCGGCTCGACCAGTTTGTCGGTGATCAGCCACACCAGCACGATCACCAGCAGCGACGAGCTGGCGGTGAAGTACAGATTGTTGATCGGACTGACCTGGTGCGCGGGATCGAGGATCTGCGCGGCGGCCATGGTGATGTTGGACAACATCGGGTCGAGACTGGTCGGCACGATGAAGGTGGCACTGTACGCACCCGAGACCGCCGCGAAGGCCGCCGCGATGCCGGCCAGCGGATGCCGGCCGGCCGCATGGAAGATCACGCCCGCCAGCGGGATGACGAGCACGTAGCCTGCGTCCACCGCGTAATGCGACAGGATCGCAACGAAGGCCACCATCGGCGTGAGCAGCGACTTGACCGTGACCTGCATCAGCGCGCGCAATACGGCATTGATGAAGCCGGTGTGCTCGGCGATGCCCAAACCAAGCATCGTGACCAGCACCACGCCCAGCGGCGGGAAGGTCACGAAAGTAGTGACCATGGACGAGAAGAACGCGGTGATCGATTCGCCGTCGAGCAGGCTGTTGATCACCAGTGGTGCCTTGCTGCGCGGATCGAGCACCGACCAGGTCACGCCCGAGAGCGCCCACGACAGCAGTGCAACCAGGCCCAGCAGAAGCACGAACAGCAGCGCGGGGTCGGGCAGCTTGTTGCCGATCCGCTCGACCCAGTCGAGCGCGCGCTGCAGGCGGGTCGGTGCAGATGCAGGGATGGCAACCGATGCTTGCATGCAGGTCTCCGGCAGTGGCGGGGTCGAACGGGTGGTAGAGCGCAGTATTGTGAAGGTCATCGGTGGCGCGTGACAACTTTGTGAGCACGCGCACTGCCGCTGGCAGCGCGACTTGCCTACACTGCGTGGACGCGTCGATGGGGATGGTGCACATGCGTGGAATCGTGGTGTCGGTTGCGCTGGCAGTGGTGCTTGGCGCATGTGCCATGCAGCCGGCGGTAGCGCCGGATCCGCGCGACGCGGTGCTCGCGCTGCTGGCCGGCAATTGGGACAACCGCGCCCAGTTCGACGCCGCACCCGCGCGCCTGAAGGTGCCGCCAACGGTGGAGGGCGACTGGCTCGATCTGCAGCACGCGCAGTTCGCGCGGGTCGATGCCGCAGCGCTCGGCGAGCGTGTCCTGTATCTGGAATGGCGCGACGGTGGCGCCACCGGCGCGATCTCGCGACAGCGCATCTGGTCGTTCCGCAGCGATCCGGATGGCACGCTGCGGATGGACTTCTTCGCGTTCGTCGACGGCACGGCGTTTGCGGGTCGCGGTACCGATCCGGGCGCGTTCCGAGCGCTGGATGCGACGGCCCTGCGCGGCTATGGCAACGCCTGCGCATTGCGCTTTACGCGGGCGACCGGCGGCGGCTGGGCCGGCCGTATCGGCGCGGACGAATGCAGCCTGGTGGCAGCATCGGGGCGCCGCATGGGCATCGATGCGTCGATCACGCTCGATGCCAGTGGCACGCTGGCATATCGCGAATCCGGGCGTCTGGACGATGGTCGCTATGCGTTCCGCGTGCCACCGACCACGGCTTATCGGTTTCGGCGCTTGCCGTGAGCGCGGCGATGGGCGCCTGGGTGGACTCGCGCTGCGGATCGGCCCTGTGCAGGCGCGGCATGCATCGAAGCGTTGCCGCAGCTAGTATCGGGCGCGGTGGTCGATGACCGGGGAGGGCTCGCCATGCGTGTGCTGAAGGGTTTGCTGTTCAGCGTCGCGGTACTGCTGGTGGTTGCCATGAGCGCTGCGTTTTTCCTGCCGGATCGTGCCTCCGCGGAACGCAGCATCGTGATCGATCGTCCGCCGTCGATGGTGTTCGCGGTGGTCGACAGCTTCAGCCTGTTCAATCGCTGGTCGCCGTGGGCCGACCTCGACCCGGCAACCAGCTATTCCTACACGGGTCCCGAGCGCGGCGTGGGCGCTTCCATGACCTGGGCCAGCGCCAAGCCCGAGGTCGGCAACGGCCGGCAGGAGATCATCTCCGACATCAGCGACGAAAAGGTGGTGACCGCGCTGGCTTTCGAGGGTATGTCGGCGGCGACCTCGACCATCCGCCTGACACCCGTCGGCGAGAGCACCCGGGTCAGCTGGCGCTTCGACACCGCGCTGCCGCTGGGCTTCGATGGCGATTTTTTCACGGGGGTGATCGGGCGCTACTTCGGGCTGGCGATGGACGGCATCATCGGCAAGGACTACGACAAGGGCCTGGGCAAGCTCAAGAGCCTGCTCGAGGGCATGCCCAAGGCCGACATCGCCGGGGTCGAGGCCGTGGTGCAGGAAGTTGCCGCGCAGCCGGCGTATGCGATTGCCGGGCTTCAGGCCGGCGTCGACAGCGCATCCAGCAGCGCGGTGATGGGGGCGGCTTACGGCGAGATCGTGGCCCTCGCGCAGGGCAACGGCGTGAAGCTGGCCGGACCGCCGTACGCGCTGATCCGTGGGCACGGCAACGGCAAGTGGCAGTTCGATGCCGGTATCCCCGTGGATCGCAACGACGCACCCGCCAGCGGGCGGGTGAGTGCCACCATGACCTATGCAGGACGCGCCGGCGAATTCCGGCACGTCGGGTCCTACGACAGCATCGCCACGACCCACGCCAGGGCCGAGGCCTGGCTGGCGACCCGCGGGCTGCAGGAAGCCGGACCACGGCGCGAGATCTATGTCAGCGATCCGGTATCGACACCGGTCGACGAGCTGGTCACCCTGATCAGTATTCCGGTGCGGTAAGCCTGCCGGCCGACAGGCAAGCTCCGAACATCGGGCATTGCCCTGCGCGAAGTTCCCGATGACGGGTGCGGTGGCCCGCACTATTGGTGAATGGTACGGGCCTGCATTTGGTTGAGCCTATCCGCGCGGCCGCTGCCGCGAACGCGAGCGCGGCAGCGGCACCGACTCGGGCACCGCACCGGCCCAGCCGTCCTTGCCGCGCACCTTGGGCGCCGGCTTGATCCGCGGCTTGCGCTCCTCGGGCGCCTTGATCTCGAGTGCGGTGTCGCTTTTCGCCGCCCCCATCGACACCTCCAGGGTGTACTTGCCGGGCATCGCGAACAGGCTGTGCCCCAGACGCACGGCTTGCGCGTAGGGGGTGGCGGCCAGAGCGCCCTCATCGTCGGCCGGCGGACCCTTGGCATCGGCAAGCCGCTTCTGATTGGCCAGCTTCTCCGCGGCGAGCGCGAGCGTACGATCGACCTGCACGTCCCACACGATGCGGTTCACGCCCGCCTTGGCATCGATCTGCATTTCGCGCACCGGATTGCGATTGGCGTCGAGCACGCGCAGGCTCGCGCGCCCGCTGTCTTTGGCCCAAAATGCGCCGCGCAACTCGGGCAGATAGGGTGTCGCATCCAGCCACCAGACAGGCTTGCCGCGCCAGTCGCGATCGGCCTTCAGCGGTGCGACGGGAAACAGGTGGATTGGCTTGGCGCGGACTGCGCGGGTGAGCTCCTGCACCGGCAACACGTCGACGATCCATGCGCTGCGACCATGGGTGCCGACCACCAGCTCGCGCTCGCGTGGATGCACGATCATGTCGTGCACCGGCACGTTGGGCAGGTTCTGCTGCAGGCTGTCCCAGCTGCTGCCACGATCGAGCGAGACGTAGACGCCACGGTCGCTGCCGACATAGAGCACGTCGGGATTCTGCGGGTCTTCGCGCACCACGTTGACCGCGCTTGCCGGCAGTCCACGTGCGATGTTGCGCCACGACTTGCCGGCATCGTCGGTGACATAGACATAGGCCGTGATGTCGTCGTTGCGATAGCCGTTGAGCGACGCGTAGGCGCGCTTTGGATCGACGCTGGATGCCTCGACGCGTGAGACCCAGCGCTGCGCGGGTAGTTGTGCATCGACGCGGCGCCACTGGACGCCGCCGTCATCGGTCAACCACAGGTTGCCATCGTCGGTACCGGCCCAGATGGTGCCGAACGCCAGCGGCGATTCGCTGAAGGTGGTGATGGTGGCGAACGGCACGTCGCCGCGCTCTTTCGCCGTGCTCAGGTCAGGGCTGATCGCGGTCCAGGTTTCGCCCTTGTCCATCGAGCGGAACAGGCGATTGGCGCCGAAATAGACGATGTCGGGATTGTGCGTGGACAGGCGCACCGGGGTCGACCAGTTGTAGCGCAACGGCGCGTCGGAGATCGCCGGCCGCGGGCGCACCTCCTGGCCGTCGCTGCGTCGGTACCAGCCGAACTGGTAGCCGGTATAGACCGTCTTGTTGTCGCGCGGGTCGACCGCGATGTACATGCCGTCGCCACCACCGATGCTGCGCCAGTCCTGGTCGAGTTCCCAGCGGGTGGTGGACGAACCGACCATGGTGCCGTTGTCCTGCAGGCCGCCGTAGACGTTGTACGGCTCGGCATCGTCGACCATGATCGTGTAGAACTGGCCGACCGGCTGCGCGTCGAGCTTCAGCCAGGTCTTGCCGCCGTCGTAACTGATGTCCGCGCCGCCGTCGTTGCCGGCGATCATGCGCTGCGGATAGCCCGGATCGATCCAGTGCGCGTGATAGTCGACGTGCACCTGATTGGCGTGATTGCCGATCCAGGTCTTGCCGCCGTCGTCGGAGCGGATCATCGGCACGCCAACCACGAACACGCGCTCGGGGTTGTCGGGTGCGACCTTGATGGTGCCGAAGTAATAGCCGTAGGTGAAGGTGACCTCGCGGATCGGCTGGTCGTGGGTGCGCTTCCAGCTCGCGCCGGCATCGTCGCTGCGCCAGACTTCCAGCGCGCGGATGTCGGTGTCGAACAGGCTGGCGTTGCCGTCGGTCAATCGCGCGACGAGTTGCGCGATGGTGATCTGATCGGACTTCACCATCGCGATCAGTTTTTTCGCATCCAGGCTGGTGTCCAGATCCGAGGAGCGGATGAAGGTCTCGATCTCCTCGGGGTCCTGGCGCAGGAATTCCTGCTTCGACATGCGCCGCAGGCGCTGGGGCGAGAGCGGGCGCTCACCGAGGTCGTGCAGCGATTCAGGCAGCGTGCCCTGATGGTCGATCGACGCGTAAATCGTGTCGGTCTGGCTGGGCGCGACGCTCAGGCCGATGCGGCCGATCTCCGGGCCGGATGGAAAACCCGCGAGGCGATTCCAGTTGCGGCCACCGTCGGTGGACTTCCACACCCCGGAGCCCGCGCCGCTTTCGACCAGGTTCCACGGGCTGCGCGAGCGCTCCCAGGTCGCCGCGAAAAGCACCTCGCCCTGCCCGGGTGCCGCCGAGATGTCGATCGCGCCGGTCCATTGGTTCTCGCCGATGAGGGTGTGCTCCCACGTCGTACCGCCATCCCAGCTGCAGAACACGCCGCGTCGCCCACCCGCGGTGTAGAGCTTGCCGAGCGCGGCCACGCAGACGTGCTCGCCGTCGGTGGGATCGACCCAGACATGGCCGATGCGGTCGGTGTCTTCCAGTCCCATGTGCCGGAACGTCTTGCCGCCGTCATCGGAGCGGAACACGCCCAGCCCACCGTAGTTCGAGCGCGCCGAATTCGGCTCGCCGCTGCCCACCCACAGGCGCTCGGGGTTGTTCGGATCGACCGCGATGTCGCCGACCACGGTGGTCGGCAGGCGATCGCTCAAGGGCTCGAAGCTGACACCATTGTTGGTCGTCTTCCATACCCCGCCGGTGGCGTAGGCCACATAAAAACCGTAGGGCTGGCCGGGCATGTTCTCGACATCGACCACGCGACCGCCTTGCCCCGTCGGTCCGATCGAACGCCATTGAAGGCCATGGAAGGGCGAGGCATCGCGCAGCGCCTCGTGCTGCGCGACCGCCGCCCAGCGCTGGGCGTCGCTGGCGGCCGCATCCGGCTTCGGCCGCGCGTGCGCGGTGGATGCCGCGAGTGCGGCGACAAATGCAGTAGCGACAATGCAGCGTGCGTGGCGCGCCATGCTGGTCTTCTCCCCTGAGAAAGTCGCGAACATATCGCGAGGTGGGGGCGGGATGCCATGCGGCAGATGTCGCGGCGGGTTTCAACGCGCGGGAAACACCAATGCGACGCTTGCCCCACCGCCGTCGGCATCATCGATCACCAGCCGGCCACCGTGCGCGCGCATGATGGCATCGGCGATCGCCAGGCCCAGCCCCGCGCCGGCACTCGCACTGCGATCGGCGCGCCAGAATCGTTGCACGACCTTGCTGCGCAGCGCGACCGCTATGCCGGGCCCGTGGTCGCGTACGGTCACCTGCGGGCCCGGGCCCACCGCGACCTCGACCACGCTACCGACGGGTGAGTGCGCGATTGCGTTCTGGACGACGTTGCGCAACGCGCGCTCCAGCACCTCGGAATCGCCCAACACCACCGGCGCCCCGCTGGCGACATAGGCGATGCTGCGTCCGCGGCTGATCGCCAGCGGCAGCAGATGGGCGACTACCGCACCCGCCATCGCATCGAGTGCCGTGCTCGCCGCCGGCCTCGCATCCAGCGCATCGGCGCGCGCCAGATCGAGCAGTTGATTGACCAGGCGCGCCATCGCAGAGGCATCCTCGGCCAGCTTGCGGCGCGCGGCACCATCGGGCAGCTGGCCGATCGCGAGCGTCATGACCGCCAGCGGCGTGCGCAGCTCGTGCGCCGCATCGGCGGTGAACTGGCGCAGCAGCAGCATCGATTCCTCCATGCGGTCGAGCGCGCGATTGACCGCACCGAGCAACACGCGCACCTCGTCGGGCGAATCCGGCAACTGCAGGCGCTGACCGGGCTGCGTGGGATCGAGGCGATTGGCATCGCCCACCGCCTGTTCCAGCGGCACCAGCATCCGCCGCACCATGGCCAGGTTGAAAACCAGCAGCAGTACCGACAGCGGCACCAGCGGCAGTGCGACGTGTTCGAGCAGCTCCTTGCCCAACGCCGGCAGCAGGGGAGTGAAACCTCGATCGGCGATCGCTACTGCAACCCAATAGGTCTGCCCATCGAACTGGCCGCGCTGCGTACCGGTCACGAAGAACTCCGCGCCGCGATGCTCGCGTGCGGTTGCGGTCGACAGGTCCAGCGCGGCGATGCGCTGCGGCAACGGCAGATTGGCCGGGTTGTCGATCGCGGTTCGCACACCGCTGGCGTCGTACAGCGCAAAGCCGCGCGTCGAGGACGACAGCGGCACCGCACCGAACTGCAGGCGACCTTGTTCGCGCACCAGCGAATCGTGCAGGCGCTCGACCTCGAAGCCGATCAGGTCTTCGGCCAGCGACTCGCGATCGCGGCTGTACATCGTCACCACGATCAGGATATCCAGCAGCACGAAGATCACCGCGACCACGCCGAGGCGCCGCGCGATCAGGTGCGCGAGCTTGCCGCCGCCCCGCGCGGCCGGTGCGGTCGCCGACGCGCGTGCCGCGCCGCCATCAGGGCGCATCGTCGATCGCTGCGGGTGGCGGGACTGCAGCAAGCAGGTAGCCGATGCCGTGCGCGGTGTGGATCTCCACGTCTGCTTGCGCGGCACCCAGGCGTCGCCGCAGTCGTGATACGGCCGCTTCGACGGCATTGGGCGATACCTCATCATCGAAGGCATACAACGAGCGGTCGATCGATGCCCGCGTCACTACGCGTCCGAGGTGTCGGATCAAAAGCTCCAGCAGGGCGACCTCGCGGGGCGGCATCTCGATTGCTTGGTCGCCCACATGAACCTGCCGGTGGCTGGTATCCAAGGCCACGTTTCCGGCCTCGAGGATGGTCGCAAGGCAATGGCCGGGCCGGCGCAGCAGCGCACGGCAGCGCGCAGCGAGCTCGGCGATCTCGAAGGGTTTGACCAGATAGTCGTCGGCACCGGAATCAAGGCCCAGCACGCGCTCGCCAAGCGCATCGCGCGCGGTGATCACCAGCACCGGCGTATCGCTTGCGCGCCGGCGCAGCGCACGCAGCAGATCGAGCCCGTCGCCATCCGGAAGGCCCAGGTCGAGCAACACCAGGTCGAAAGCGGAGCTGGCCAACGCGCTGTGCGCGGCGGCCATGGTGGCGCAGCGATCCACCGCGAACCCCTGCGCCAGCATGCCCTCGCCGATCAGCTCAGCGAGCCTTTGGTTGTCCTCGATCAGCAACAGGCGCATGGTCGACATCCGTTCCGCTGGCCACACGTTTGCGGCCGGTGAGCATTGAGAGAATCAGGTTTTCGCGGTGATGGACGCTGGTAAGGATTGCCGCGGCGACATGGATGGCGGCCAGCACCAGGATGCTGTTGGCCAATACTTCGTGCACTTCCTGCAGCCATTCCACGCCCCACCATGCATCGAGCGTCATCATCCACCCACTGACGCCGGTGGCGATGGTGACGGCCAGCAGCGCTGCCATCATCAGCACCGCCGCCGGATTGTGACCCAGATAGCGCGGCTCGCGCCGGTGCAGCAGTCGTTGCAGATAGTCGACCAGGCGACGCGGGCCGGGCACGAAGTTGCGAAAGCGGGCGTGGTAGGACCCGATGAAACCCCACAACAGACGCACGGCGACCGCGCCAAGCACGACATAGCCGACGATCTCGTGCGTGTCTCCACCTTCCTCCGTGATCCACAGGTTGGCGGCGATTCCGCCGACCAGCGTCCAGTGGAACAGGCGGACGAGCGGGTCCCAGACCCGGACTCGGGCCGGTGCCTGGGCCGGCGCCTCTACGCTGTGCGTTGCGATGACTGGAACGCTGCTCATGATCGACTCCTTGATGGTTCAAGCTCGGGCGAATCAAGCTCAGTCGAGGTTTTCCTTGAACACCGAGCCGTCGACCGGATTGAAGTACACCTCGGCCTTGCGACCGTCCTTGGTGAATCCGTAGATCTCGTAGCAGCCGCTCTTGGTCTTCTTGAACACCTTGATGTTGACGTAGCCGAGGGTGGCGATCTTGTCCTTCATCGCCTGTTCGCTCAGCCACTTCGACTCCGGCTCGGTGGTGCACTCGGGAGCTGCGAAGGCTGGGCTCGACAGGACCAGCGCCGCAGCAATGGGCAGCGCGATGCGGGTGGCGCGAATGAGTCTTGCGTTCATGACCGTATCTCCGTTCGGGGTTGGTTGGAATGCGGGCAGCGCGACCGGCGCTGACGGTTCCACCCTACGCCGGGGTGCTGACGAGGTCCTGACGCGGGCAGCCTGTGCATTCGATCGCGCCGGTCAGGACCTCGTCAGCACATCGGGCTAGCGTGGGTCGTGCACCACACCGTTCCCACCCCCGTCAGGAGAAATTCATGAATATGCGTCCGATACTCGCTTTTGGCCTGCTCTTTCTGGCATGTTCCGCCGCGCCGGCTTTCAGTGCAGATGCTGCCAAGCCGCTGGCCGAAAGCACCCGCAAGAACCTTGAAGCGGCCATGCACGGCGAGGCGTTTGCCAACCTCAAGTACCTGCAGTACGCCGAAAAGGCGCGCGCTGGCGGCAATGAAAAGCTGGCGCTGCTGTTCGAGGAGTCGGCGAACGTGGAGGCCAACGAGCATTTCGCGCGCGAAGCCGATGCGCTGGGCCTGGTCTCCGGCAACGCGGCCAACCTCGCCGATGCGATGGCCGGTGAGCGCTACGAAAACACCAGGATGTATGTCGGGTTCGCCGAGCAGGCCGACAAGGCTGGCGATCGAAAAGTGGCTGAACTGTTCCGCCAGATCGCAGTCGATGAGGGCGATCACTACGAGCAGTACAAGGCCGCAGCGGCAGAACTCGCGGTCCCTGGGGTCGCTGGCCGCTGACACGGTGCCCCGCGCCGGTTCGCAATCGACAAGCGGCGCGGGTTTCGATCGGTCATGGAGCGCCGACGCCGGTAGTGGGTCCGATCCGGATCAGGGCGCGGCGTCGCGCGCGCGGTCGGCTTCGAACAGTCGTGCGAGTTCTGCGCGCGACTCGGCCGCGCTCTGCACCAGTGCGCTTTCATCGTCGTGGATCAGGTACTGCTCGCGCAGCATCTTCTCATCGTATTCGCGGAAACGCTCGATGCGGGCGGTAGCCGTGGCCGCGTCCATTCCGAGGCCCTCGAGCACGCGGGCGGTCAGCACGAGACTGGAGTGGAAGGTCTCGCGCACCACGCCGTCGACGCCGAGGTCCATCAGCTTGAAGGCGTGCTGGCGGTTGCGCGCGCGGGTGAGCACCTTGAGGTTGGGAAACAGCCGCTTGACGATGCGGGTGGTGCGCACGCTCAGTTCCGGGTCGTCGATTGCGACCACGAACAGTTCCGCGCGATCGGCGCGCGCGGCGCGCAACAGCTCGGGGCGGCTCGGGTCGCCGTAGTAGATGGTGTTGCCGAAGCGCCGCGAGAAGTCGACCTGGTCGACGTTGGGCTCCAGCACGGTGTGCGGAATGCCCTGTGCGGAGAGCACGCGCGCGACGATCTGGCCGACGCGGCCGAAGCCGGCGATGATCACCTTCGGCTCGTGGTCGGGCATCGCGTCGAACGCCCGCACCGGGACTTTCTGCGCAAGTTTCGGTCCCAGCCTGCTCGCGGCCATCACCGCCAGCGGGGTCAGCGCCATCGACAGGCCGACCACCGCCAGCGCTACACCGTGGGTGGTGGCATCCAGCAGGCCGACGCGGTTCGATTCGCTCAGGATCACGAAGGCGAACTCGCCGACCTGGCCGATCAAGGCCGCCATCAGCAGGGCGGGCGCTGCACCCAGCCGCCCGGGCCCGGCACCGATGGCGAACAGGACCATCACTTTCAGCGCGTAAACACCCAGCACGCCGGCGACGATCACCCACGGATATTGGCGCATCAGATCGAGGTCGATGCTCATGCCCACGGCCATGAAGAACAGCCCCAGCAGCAGCCCTTTGAACGGCTCGATGTGCGATTCGATCTCGTGACGGAACTCCGAGTTGGCCAGTAGAACACCCGCGAGGAATGCACCGAGCGTGAGCGACAGCCCCGCCAGCTGCATCAGCAGCGCGGTGCCGATCACCACCAGCAACGCGGCGGCCGAGAACACCTCCACGCTGCGCGCGCGCGAGACCACCCTAAACAGCGGCGGCAGCAGGAAACGGCCGCCGACGATCACCGCCACAATGGTGCCCAACGCCTTGCCGACACCGAGCAGACTCAGGCCTTCGCCGCTGGCCGCGGCTGCGCCCAACAGCGGGATCAGGGCAAGGATCGGGATTGCCGCGACGTCCTGAAACAGCAGCACGCCGAAGGCCTGCTGGCCATGTTCGGTGCCGTGCTCCTTGCGCTCGCCCAGCAGCTGCATGCCGATCGCGGTCGACGACAGCGACACCGCGAGCCCGATCACCAGCGCGGCCTTCCAGCCGTCGACGAAGGCCAGCGCCGCGCCGCCGGCGAGTGCTGCGGTCACCACGACCTGGGCACCGCCCAACCCGAACACCGTGCGCCGCATCACCCACAACCGCTGCGGCGAGAGTTCCAGGCCGATCACGAACAGCAGGAACACCACGCCGAGTTCGGCCACGTGCAGGGTGCCCTCGGAGTCGGCGACGAAGCCGAGCACGTCGGGGCCGATCACGATGCCGGCGATCAGATAGCCAAGCACCGCACCAAGGCCCAGCCGATTGAACAGCGGCACCGCGATCACTGCGGCCAGCAGGAACACCAGCGCTTGTGCAAGGGATGAATCGGGACTCATGCGGACCTCCGTTGTCTGCCCCACCCTGCCCGAGGCGCCGGGCGGGCGCAAGCGCGGTGCAGCGGTTGGGCCAGGCGCGGGCAGGCGCGCCGGGTTTCAAGCTGCGCGATGGCCGCGCAAGTCGCCCGCGCAGCTCAGGTGCCGCGCGGCTTGGCCCGATGCGTGGCCTGCGCGTTCCACGGATCGTCCGGCCACGGATGGCGCGGATAGCGGCCCTTGAGTTCGCGGCGCACCTCGGGATAGGTGCGCTCCCA